>CAZWME010000317.1:0-6159 GCA_964634515.1 uncultured Pirellulales bacterium
GCATAATTATTATTTTTACCGACGGCAAATGTTGCTTTATTCGCTCAAAGGCATAAGGATAAAATATATAGCTCACACTTGCTTCACAAGTGCAGTTATTTGAGTTTTTGATTATCGGAAAATTGGTTTTATACCAATTTATGCCCTTTCTATAGTTGTACCCACGGTCGAAAAAGTACACCTCTTTTAGTAAGCCCCTACATACATTTGGATGTTCCGTCAATTGCTCATAGAGCGTTGTCGTTCCACACTTTTGCGCTCCAGCAATTATAAAATGAGGCAGAGCTCGTGACTTTGCATTCAGACGCAGGATATTCCGAACGACAAACGCGATCTTCATTTTAGTTGCATGTTTTACTTCATTTGAAAGCCGTTTCTTCACAGCTTTGGGCACGCATCTCTTTGACAATTCATAAAGATTCATCAGGGACCAACCTTCCTACATAGACTCATGTTCAATGAGTGTATTGGGCATCAGAATAAGCACCCGCTACACCATTCTTATCTACTCTGTTGCTCTACGGTTATACTTTGCCAGGGAATCCCCTCATAGCATTCCCACCAAATGTGGAACAGACTCTTCAATTCATGAATAACTTAGGTTATCCTTCCTGTCAACGGGGCCTTCTTGGGAGGAGAGTTTATCTTTATTTCACCCTATCCGGTACACGACGGATCGCTCAACGCTCTTCGGATCACACGGCCAGAGGCCGTGCCGCTTATCGTGGCAACTGCATCGATACGACTGATCGACGCCACGCAACACTATGCGACATTTGCTATTCTCTATGCGACAAGGCAGAACTGGAAATTTCATAAATCTATAGAATAGCCTCTATTTCAGAGACCATCAACTCCAGTGCTGCAGTCGCACTAGCCCTCATCGCAGGCAATCTCGACTGAATCAAGGTCCTTGACTGGGGTAAGCGTTCAATGATAAAGTCTATGGACGCAAGAACCTGATTAAGGGGATCTTTGGTATAAAGCATATTCTCCGAGAGGTCTACTTCCTTGAACAGTTCCTCATATTTGTGTGACCATCCTATTGCAGCCACGGGTATCCCTTGCGACAAGGCCGCTATCAGGGCATGGTAACGCGATGCAAGTACCAGATCGCAACATCCAATTATCGATTTCACTTCAGCAGCTGACAGGTATGCGTCGACATGTCTAACAGGCCACTTGCTATCAAGCAAATCCATCAATAATCTGCATAATGTCCGGTCATCTTCAACTCCCGCGCTTGGCAAGGCTAGCTCGTGGCCAACGAGGACAACTTGAGCTTTATGGGCAAAGCACAGATGTCTGACTATACCCAGAAGAGATTTGATGTACTGATTTTGGGGGCCAGTTCCCTCTGTTCTTTCATAAACACGGAGATTTGGGGTAACTGCAACAGTAAGACTATGCCCACTGCGTTTCAGCCCCGCACGTCGGAGCAATTGCTCCCCCACAGGCCGCTTAGCCCCCACAAAATTCCAGGCCACATCGTGGGCAAACCGTATCTTGCTGATAGTGGTCCCGAGCAAATCTTGCATCATGCGCATGGAAGCCGTATCGCGTACAAAGCACGCGGTGGATATATCAACGATCTGACGGACATTATCGGCGAGCTCCTCGGAAGAGAACGGCCCCCATGCCTGCGGCATGAAGAATATCGGCGCACCCCGTGCAGCCAAGCCTTTCAGCATTTTGGCCATCTGGCTAGCCCGTTTGGCGCCCCAGGGAGCACCGAACTGATAGCCACCAACGTCAATAAGAGCACAACAAGCTCTAATGACGGATCTTGTCCGAAGGGCGCTGCAGAGATGTGATACTGGAGACTTCGGATGACCGCGCCCCGTTGGGATCAGACCTGCAGCCCGAATAGCTCCGGCCTCTCTAAAAGGAGCGGTGACATAGATGTCGAGTTCAGGCAGGCGATTTCGCAGCGCATCGGCAACAGTCAGCACCATTGCCTCACCGCCTTTATTCGTAAATCCCCCCCCTGTTATCAGGACTTTTTGTTGTCTCATTGAACTCTCTCTAACTTATGTACTGACATCGGACCGATCGTCGCTCTAATATCCGTTGTGCCGTTGTCTTCCCACAGAATCAGAGCAATGGAACCTGTGGGAAATGTATTATCGAAATCATAATCTTTGCTCATGAGTACGCCATTGATATAGCATCTGAAATGATTTCTAAAAGCGTCTATCTGCACGTCATAAGAAACGCCAAGTTCCATCCGAAAAGGAGTCGAATTAAGCGCAAGGTAGAACCGCCCTTTGACCACCTTGTCGAAGAAGATACGGTCCGCCTCAAACCGATAGCGGTATCGGTTGTAGAAGTCTTGATATCTAAATCCAAACTGGAGCTCTCTAAAATAACTGCGACGACAGACAGTGAAAACCCAAGAGTAGTCATTCCAGTGATATCTGCGTGGGTCTAGGTACAAATATATCCATTTGTCAGGAGTGGTCTCGGCATCGATTCCCAAGTCTCCTGCTGCTGAAACGGTCAATTCATTCGTGGGTTCCTGATAGTTGTCAGTAATATTAAGTGGTGCACCGGCAGATACCAGAGCCCTGTGCTGTCTACGATGCTGCACCCGAGTCCAGTTCTCATCATGAAAAATCCATTTGTTTAGATCAAACGGCGTACCGCTATGGAACAATATGCGGCCAGCCTGGTACTCGTGTGCCTGACGATTGGCAAAACGCTTAAAGGCTTGATGCTTGGCAAACTGACATCGCCACGCAAAAGAGTTCTTCAATCTGCGAACAATTCTCTGGAGCCCGACATACTGCATATAAGTATCCCTTTTTTTCTATAGTTTTTGTCCATCGCATACCTTGCGGGATTGGCCCTGCTCGGAATACAACGTGGCGAGAAAGGCGGCTGCAAACAGTCCGTTCCAACTAATCGAGTAGGAAGGGCTAGACAACAACGGTCTGATGATCTCCAATAGAGTCGCTGGCAGGTGCTCGGAGATAGCATACGGCAACAACGCTTCCTTAATAGTAACATTCCACGACGCTCGCCCCTGAGTAAACCAGGTGTCTGCCGCTAATCCGTCTGTACGTTGGATCCATCGCCAAGCATACTCAGCAGGCTTTATCAAACCCACCAGTTGAAAGCAATCTCGGATATAGCGTTTGACACTCCCCATTCGCCTGTGGCCCGCAGAACACGGAATCTTCCTGATGCTCTCCGGAAAAATCCGTTCCATCAGTAACTCACAATAGAATTGGTCCTTGAGATGCAATTCAAGAGGAAGTGCCCTGAAGAAATCGACGAACTCATGGTCGCCGAAGGGTAGGAAGAAGTCCCCTCCGAAAAATTCGAACGCCCGCTGACGATTGACAATCCAAAGAGCGGTGCGGTTCCGCATCTGCCACTCCATATAGTTGGAAACCTTATCGTGTTTGTAGTTCTCATAGGACCTAACTTCCGCTTCTATATTCTCAGCCACTCGTCCAAGGTCACCTACCTGCCACGAAGAATCTCGTGTAGGCCATAGATTTAGATAGTGGTGCACTATTGTAGAAACAACTTCATTATTCCTTATGTTCTTGTGTGTGTAGCTGCACTCCCCTGAAGGGCGATCACTTCTGCCACACAAGGTTTTCAAGCCCCTCCCTGTCCATTGGCCTAGATCGCCTGAGAGAAACACCGCATTCTCCCTAATATAGTCTGTCTGCCGCAGAGCAATTAGCGCAGGGATGGTGTGCATCACTGGCAACGAGGTGCCGCCAAATGCGTAACGCCAGTATTCGCGCATCTCCTGACTTGCCATGCTGCTCTGCCAGAGCATGGGATCGTACTCCACAAAACGCCAATCGAAACCTAATTCGTGTGCTACTGTCTTAGCAACATCTATCTCCCAATGACCCCTTATCCCATATGTATAGCAAAGCGCGTGTTTCACGCCACTTTTTCGTAACATACACGCGATGGCCCGGGAGTCATATCCACCACTGAGCGAAATTATAGGAATTCGACCTTCGAGTGCCTTTGCACAACGTCTGAATACAGATTCAAAAACCTGTTCAAACTCGTCCATCAATTGTGAGTCAGCCGCTTCCCTTATTGTTCGCGGAAAGAATGTAAAGTATTGAGCGTGAGTCGGTGACATAGAACTGCTCAAAGGATCGAAGTGAACGATCTCTCCTGGTTGAACCTGAAAGACATTCTTGAATAGTGTTTGTTTTCCACTTGTGTATTTACCTAAAAGGAATTGTAGAGCACAAACTTTATCTATAACTAAGTCACCAATCCTCGTAGCAACACCTTTGAGAGTATTTGAGATGATGTACCCATTCGGCGTTCTTGCGTACAACAAGGGAATGCTCCGTGATCGGTCTACTGCGGCTAGTGCATGACCATTAGGCCATTGCACTAAGATTGCCCAACACCCATTGAGCTTCGGTATAATCTCTTTGGCTAGCATAACACTGCATTCTAAGTTCTCGCGGTCAAGTCGTGCCTGCAAACCATCAACTAGTGATTGTCCAGAGAGAAACACATCATTTAAGAAGGCATATCCTCTTCCATAAACAGTTGGAATATTTTTGGCTTCCGAGCGAAACCAAGGTACACGAGAATCGTCAACGAACACTTCACATGTTTGATTCATTCGTACATATCCTTTGCTTAGATTTGGACATATCAAATACTCCTTTCGGGGATCATTATCCCCTGACTTTGCGTCCAAGGAAACTCTAGGGCAGAACATGTCAGACATCCACTCATGCCTAACAAATAATGATTTCTCATACCTCAAGACTTATGAATGCGCGGTCCAAATAAATACTACCAACAAATATTCAGAGAAATGATTGTGATTCACCTACCGATTAACAGACGTTCTGTAATTTCTGGTAGATACTTGGCCTTCATTCTATATTCCAGCAATCGATTTTCCCGTAAGAGTTCAAATATCTGCTTCAGCACATCCTGGTGGTTCTCACAGACAGTTAAGTTTCTCAAAAGGTTTGTTCCCTTTTGGTAGTATGAATCCTGTTTGATGGAGAATTCGATACCAAATAGCCACAGTAGCAACCATTTGGGAAACATGGCAAGGAGCGACTTCAAAACCGTCTTTCTGAGATGTGGTACCTGTGAAGCACAAAAAGCCCGCCAGTACTCTTCGAGTTCATCTCTATGAACTAGTGGTTTAGATATGCTGCGATAGAATTCCCGGAAACTATCCAGATCTTTTTCTTTGAGTAAATCAATGCAACCAGTCTCTGCATTCGCAAATAGGGGTATTGTCTCGAGGTCTACGGCCCGATCGGCATGAACCGTCAGGCGCGCCATCAGGCCCAATCTCCATCCGAGCGGTCTCCTGCAACCTTGGTCGAACAAGAAGTTCCCAAGGCCATATACGATAGGTACTCCGTGATGTACTTCACTGCCCATAACCGTGTGTGAGTGTGAAATAACAACAGCGGAAGCACCAGCTTCAGCAAACGCCCTTGAAAGTCTCACAATTCTGGGAGGGGGGAAATGAGTATGCTCTGGCCCTCCGTGAAGAAATACGATAACAGTACCAATTTCCTTCTTGAGATTCTGGATCTGTAAGATATTCTCGGGTACATTTAGCATTGAGGCACACCATTCTTTATCAGAATGCCAATTGAACGTGTGCTCAGCATACGCCAGAAACGCCACTTTAACACCTGAGATATCTACAATGAGTGGTGTCGATGCTTGTAAAAGATTCTCTCCTACGCCGTACCAGCGTACAGAATTCTGATCCAAGGCATCTGTGGTGTCCCTTATGCCGGTGAGCCCATAGTCGAAGATGTGGTTGTTAGCCAAGCTGACAATTGAGATACCTGCATCTTTCAATGCAGGTGCAACTTCGGGGATTGACTTGAGATTGGGGCCTGTCTTGCTTTTCCTTTTTTCACATGTTGTCAATGGGCATTCCAGATTCACCAGAAAACAATCACTTGATCTAATAGTGTTCAATATACCACCGAATACTTTCTTTATATCACCCTGCAGCAATAACTGCTCGGGTCGACGCAATGGAGCTAAATCTCCGGCAATGAGTATTGTTCGTACTAATTCAGACACTACAACCCACCTAAATGGCCAAGACTATTTCATTAGACGCCTTGAATAGCATTTTAAATTACAACTAATTATTATTGAACTACACACAAGTAA
>CAZWME010000318.1:0-6154 GCA_964634515.1 uncultured Pirellulales bacterium
TAGCATTCCCAGTGTGCCTGTCGATTTGGAAAAAATCTAAAAAGAAGTTCTTTCCGTCTGCAAGCAAATTAGCTGGAAAGAATTCTCCATAGAAATGTTCTTTCTGTTTCTTGCGTCTATCATGAAAGTCAAGCAGAACAGGATCAAGTTTTGTAGGATTTACTCCTATAGGATCCCAACATACATCAAAGTCGGCTGGCATAGGCTTTTCCGTAATAAAACTACCATCAAGAAATATTTTTCTGCATCCTGCCTTGCGCAGAGATTTTACGCCATTTATAAATCCAGAATAGAGACGTTTTCGATGATCAGAAGTTGCAAAACGAGCTTCAACCTCCTTAAGTGTTGCATTATGCACTCCCGGAGGTAACACTTTCCAAGGACCACCAATATCAACAAATTCGGGTACCATAACACAACTATACTGTTGTGTTGACGTTAAGTCAATAGTATCTTTTTTTGCTTTTGTATGAGAATTGTTTAACTTATAGATTTTATTTGAAAGATTAGAAGCATCTAACAAGACCATTTGAACTGGGACTTGGGAAAAATCAGTATAATTTTATTAAAAAAGGATTTACAAAGGGGATTATCCGATATATAATTATGTCTATGAGCAGTAACTATATAATTTGTTCTTCAATTCAGGTCGCTGAGAGCTCCTTCGGCTTAGCTCAGGACAGGCTTAGCCTGCTGCTACTGCGCCGCAAGGCGCAATAAATATATCCCCAACAAAAATCTATTATAATCATTCGTTTTTAACCACAGATTGCTCGGATACCCGCATATGCGGGCTTAGGTTACTTAGTTAAAATAAATAATTCGTGGCAATTTTACGCTGTCTGGGGCATAATTGGCCTCAGAATCAGCAATAAGAAAATTTGGAGAAAAAGCAGATGTCTGAAGAAAAAGTATTAATATTCGACACCACCTTACGTGACGGCGAGCAGGCGGCCGGGGCCAGGTTAGGGGCAAGAGAGAAGCTGGAAATCTCCCGGCAGTTGGTTCGGCTGAACGTTGATATCATAGAGGCAGGCTTCCCGGCCTCTTCGCCGGAGGATTTCGAGGCGGTGCGTTTGATATCCGAACAGATCGAAGGGCCGGTTATTTGCGGGCTGACCCGGGCCATACAGAAGGATATCGAGACGTGCAGAAAGGCCCTGGCCAAAGCCAAAAAGCCCCGCATCCATACGGGTATCGGGGTATCCGAGATTCACCTCGCGGGTAAATTCGCAGATGATAAATACGGCAGAACGATAGGCGAAAAGCAGGTGACTATCATGAAGATGGCGGTTGAGGCGGTAAAACACACCGCCCAATATATCAAAGATATCGAATTTTACGCTGAAGATTCCGGGCGGGCCGACCGGGCCTTTCTCTATGAGATTCTTGAAGCTGTTATCGAAGCTGGCGCTACCGTCGTCAATATACCCGATACTACGGGATATTCGATGCCAGAGCAGTACGGCAACCTTATCCGGGACATACGGACCAACGTGCCGAATATTGATAAGGCGATAATCAGCGTGCACTGCCATGACGATTTAGGAATGGCAGTGGCGAATTCATTGGCAGGCGTAAGGAACGGCGCACGCCAAGTGGAAGGTACTATCAACGGCGTAGGTGAGCGGGCCGGCAACGCGGCCATCGAAGAGGTGGTCATGGCAATCCGTACACGCCGTGACTTCTTTAAAGAGGTCGAGACGAATATCAACACCCGCGAATTCTATCGAACAAGCCATATGGTAGCGGACTTATTAGCTATGCCGGTTCCCGTCAATAAAGCGGTTGTGGGACAGAATGCTTTTGCCCACAGCTCGGGAATTCACGTGGATGGATTTTTGAAAAAGCGGGAAACTTATGAGATTATGAAGCCAGAGACTATCGGCCTCGACCAGAGTCGTGTTGTTCTGACGGCCCGCACCGGACGCCACGGCCTTCAGCACCGACTCAAGGAGATGGGATATACATTGTCCAAAGAAGAGCTGGAGAAGACATACGAAAGATTTTTGGCCGTGGCCGACAAGAAAACCGAAGTTTTTGAAGAGGATCTTGCAGCAATAATCAGCGATGAGATTCACCTTATAGAACAGATTTACAAGCTGGAGTATCTTCATGTGTCCTGCGGGACAGGTACGCTGCCGACCGCGAGCGTAAAGATTAAGACCAAAGACGAAACCCGTCAGGCGGCGGCCTGCGGTGATGGGCCAGTGGACGCGGCTTATGAGGCGATAAGGGAAGCTACGGGTCTATCGCCAAAAGTAAGCAACTATTCGATCAGAGCTGTCACCAGTGGCAAAGAGGCGCTCGGCGAGGCAACCGTCAGAATTACGGAGAACGGCAGGACCTTTATCGGCCGGGGCATTTCTACGGACATCATAGAAAGCAGCGCGAAAGCTTATATAGACGCTATCAACAGAATGGTCTCGGCGCAGAATAAAGGCGAGCAACCGGAAGTAAAAGTGAAACTGTAAAACGCTTATGAGTAGAAGCGTTGATGTTTTGAAAGAGAGACTAAGAGTATGGGTATGACA
Source organism: uncultured Pirellulales bacterium (assembly GCA_964634515.1). GTDB lineage: Bacteria > Planctomycetota > Phycisphaerae > Sedimentisphaerales > Anaerobacaceae > NIOZ-UU13. The sequence goes on from CAZWME010000318.1 coordinate 2,535, forward strand.
ATAACCGAGAAGATATTAGCAAGGTCGGCCGGTAAAGAGAAGGTTACGCCGGGTGAACTTGTGGATGCGAAGATTGATATTGTGATGTGCCACGATGTTACAACGCCGCCTGCGATATCGATGCTTGAAGAAAAGGGTATCGACAAGGTTTTTGATGCGGGAAAAATCGTTGTGACGCCGGACCACTTTCAGCCGGCCAAGGACATTAAAAGCGCTGAGCTTCACAAACGTCTGGACGGCTGGGCGAGACGGCACAAAATAAAATATTATTACAAGCTCGGCAGGGCCGGGGTCTGTCATGCACTGCTACCGGAACAGGGACATATCCGGCCGGGAGAAGTTATCGTCGGGTCCGATTCTCATACATGCACATACGGGGCGTTTGGGGCGTTCAGTACGGGTATCGGCTCAACGGACGCGGCGGCGGCGATAGCAACAGGGCAGTTGTGGTTCAAGGTGCCGGCATCGATGAAATTTATCCTTAACGGCTCGCTCGGGGCGGGTGTTTACAGCAAAGACGTCGTCCTTGCGGTTATCGCAAGAATCGGCACGGATGGGGCGCTTTATAAGGCGATGGAATTTGTCGGTCCGGCCCTTGGTGATATGTCGATGGAAGCGCGAATGACTATAACGAATATGGCAATCGAGGCCGGAGCGAAAAGCGGCATAATCGGTTTTGATGAAACTACGAAGGAATATCTCGACGCACACCTTAAAGATAAAACAGACTATACCGTTTACGAATCCGACAGTGATGCGAAATACGAAGTAACCGAAGAATTCGACTGCTCGGCCATCGAGCCGATGGTTGCTCTGCCGCATTTGCCGAGCGGCGGTGTGCCTATCGGAGAATGTGCCGGCAAGGAAATGGACCAGGCGTATATCGGCAGTTGTACGAACGGACGGATTGAGGACCTTCGCATCGCGGCTGAAATTATCAAAGGAAAACAAGTTGCTATACGCACGCTGATTGTGCCGGCGACACCGGTTATCTGGAAGCAGGCAATTGACGAAGGCCTGGTCGATATATTTTACGAGGCGGGCTGTGTGATATCCGCTCCGACGTGCGGGGCGTGTTTAGGCGGCTTTATGGGTATCTTAGCGTCCGGCGAAAAGTGCGTAAGTACGACCAACCGGAACTTTGTCGGAAGGATGGGACATCCGGAGAGCGAGGTCTATCTGGCCAGCCCGGCAACGGCGGCGGCAAGCGCGATAGAAGGGAAATTAACTGATCCAAGAAAGGTTATTTGAGGAAGGATTTATGATGAAGAAAGAAAAGAAACCAACAAGTTTGTTTGCGATTTTGTTTACCGTCTCGGCAGTGTGCAGCTTGGTGACTCTGATTCTGATGATTATCGGCAGCAGAACAAGCACCGGTCTGATGGTGTTTCAGGCACTGACGGCACTACTGCTGGTAATAGGTTCGGCGGGCAACTGGTATCAATATACCCAGAGGTATATAAAATACGAAGTCCAAAAAAAGCTGGATGAGGAAAAAAAGAATAGTCCTTAAATCCGAAGCATGAAGTACGAAATCCGAACCAAATTTAAATAATCAAAAGATAAAATTCAAAACAAAGCGACTTTGCTGTTTTGTTGTGAATGTAAGGACTAATCCTTCGTTGCTGAGGTCATAATGAAAACGACGAGTAAAAGATATATAATTGCAGCGGTGGTGTTTTTCTTTGTGGCGCTGTGTTTGCCGGGTCAAGCGAGTACGCTTACTCACGGTCCTATGATCGGGCATACGACAGATTCCACTACCCGGATATGGGTCCGTGCCGACGGTCCGAGCAAGATGCAGGTCCGCTTTTCCTCCAAGGGCAAGACGATTGTTTCAGAGACGATTCGTCTCGTAGAGGACAATAACTTTTGCGGCAGCGCGGAGGTAACGGGCCTTTCGCCCAGAACCACCTATAGTTATCGCGTGTTTCTGGACAATAAGGAACAGGGCCGTGACGTTCGGCAGGAAATCACTACGTTTGGTCGTGCCTTGGAGCCGGGTATTATTCGAGTCGGCTTCGGCCATTCTTTGAGAGGGAGCGGCGCTCAGGATACCTGGAAAGCCATAGAGGCCAAGAAGCCGGATCTTTTTATCCTGATGGGTGACAATATCTACTCGGACAGTACCGAACCTGCCAAGCAGCGCAGGATGTACCTTAAATTCCGAGCAGATAGATATTTCCGCGCTTTCGGAGCAACGACTCCGATTTATGCTGTCTGGGACGACCATGATTACGGCAAAGACAATTCAGACCGCACCCAGCCCGGCAAGGAGCGTTCACTGAAAACATTTAACGAGATTTGGCCCAATCCGAAATCACAGGCAGTGCGAAATCCCGGCATCTGGACACGTTTTACAGTCGGCGGGGCTGAGTTCTTCCTTATGGACGTTAGGTATCACCGTTCTGTTAATAGTGACCCTGACGGGCCTACTAAAACAATGCTCGGCAAGGAACAATTCGCCTGGCTGAAGAATTCGCTTGCAAGCTCGCAGGCGGTTTTCAAGTTCCCCGTTTCCGGGAGCAGTTGGAACTGTGGGGGGCCGGAAGCCTGGAACCACACCTTCACGTTTGAGTACGATGCACTTGTGAAGCACTTAACATCGAACAAGATACCCGGTGTTGTTCTGTTGGGCGGCGACCAGCACACCTGTAAAATAGCGGTGCGTCCAAAAGAATCGTGGGGCGGCTACGACCTGCACGAGTGGATGGCAGGCCAGCTTTGGAACTCCAAGACAGATCGAGACAAAGGGTACAGCCGCGCATTCGGACTTATTACCTTAGATACAACAAAAAAGCCGGCAAGTGCACGTTTAGAGTTTTTTGACCGGCTCGGTAAGCCGCATCAGGGGCGACGCATACTCTATACTACATTAGGAGCATTGCGCGGGCTTTTGGACAGTCCAGCGGGAGTGACCGGGGTGCCGAAAGAAAATCTAAGATATATAGACAGGCTCAGGCCGAAAACTTCCGGCCCGCTATGGGAGATAATGCCGGTGACAACTGGTGAGACATTAACATTGGAAGATTTGGATTGGAAATAAGAAACGCAAAATAAGACTAAAAAATCAAAAATTAGAATGCAAAATGACAAAGTAATGAGAATTTCTAATTTCTAAATCCTAAATTCTAAACAAATAATAATGACCAAAAAACTAAATTTAAAAAACAGATTTTGGTGGGGCAAGCCCCACCCTACAATACTGGATTCCTGCTTCCGCAGGAATGACAAATTGATGCCTTTAGGCACATCGATATAAAAATTGAGAAACTTAAATTTATACAGAGGTAATGATAATGAGTGTGGCACATGTATATAAAAGGGATCATATAAATACGGACGAGATAATTCCGGCCAGATATTTGAATACAGACGACCAAGCCGAATTGGCGAGTCATTGTCTTGAGGATTTAGACAGTGATTTTGTTAAGAAGGTCAAAGAAGGGGATGTGATAGTGGCCGGGGAGGATTTCGGCTGCGGCTCATCGAGAGAGCACGCGGTCTGGGCCATTCGCGGGGTGAAGGTGCAGAATGTTATCGCGAAGACTTTTGCGCGAATCTTCTATCGCAATGCCATTAACTGCGGCTTTTACCTGATTGAATCGGCGGAGGCGATT
>CAZWME010000319.1:0-6154 GCA_964634515.1 uncultured Pirellulales bacterium
AGTGAAATTGAATAATGAAGGTAAAGTTCTGTTGCGTGTAACTCTTGAAAAAACAATGGTCCCTCCGGGAAAATCAGGTGAGCTCGACTGGGTCCATGCTATCGCATTGGATTCACAGGGAAATCTCTACCTTGGAGACATCCAGGGCAAACGGGCGCAGAAGTTTTTACGAAAACAATGACGTTTATTTTACATTGTCAAGGACAGATATTTTTGTCAGCTCAAGTTTGCTGCCATGATACCGGCCTGATATCTGCAATTTTGGACTCGTCCAGTTCAATCCCAAAGCCCGGCCTGTCAGAAAGCTCAAGTATCCCATTGACCGGTTTTGGCTGGTGTTTCTCGAAATTATAGTAACTGTTCATTTTCTGAATCAGGTATTCGACAAGGGGACAAACTTCTATTGGTTGACTTGCGACTACATGCATGGCGGCGTGAAGGCTATGGCCGTGCGGGATCACATTGACACCATGAACTGATGCAAGCGTGCATATCTTGACCAGCTCGCTGACACCACCACACCATTCCGGGTCGGCCTGAACCACCATGATTGCATCGGACTTAAGGAATTTGTGGACATCATAGCGGCTGTAGAAATGTTCTCCTGTGGCCACAGGGATCGAGGTTTCGCGGCTAAGCTCGATGAAGGCATCTAAATTGGCCGTCTGAAATGGCTCTTCTATCCATCGCGGACGATATTGCTCTGTCCGTCTTGTCCAGGCTAAGGCATACTGAAGATCCCATTTCCAAAATGCATCGAACATGAGGTCCACATCATCCCCCACAGCCTCGCGAAGCAGACGAACAACTTTCACATCCTCTTCAACGCCGTCTGGACCAAAGCTGGGGCCGCGGTCCCGGACAAACCATTTCTGATGTCGATATCCCTGTTGTTTCAGCTCTCGGGCTTTCGCTTGCAGAGCTGACGGTTCCTGTGAGAATCCCAGACAACTGGCATAAGCTCTTAGCTTATTTCGCGAACCGCCGAGAAGCCGATAAACTGGCAGCCCGAAGAGGCGGCCTCGCAGGTCCCAGAGGGCATTGTCCACGGCACTAAGAGCCATGATATAGTGACTGCCGCGTGAATGCCGGCTTGCTCGAAACATACTGTCCCAATACGCTTCGTAGGCGAGAGGGTCTTGGCCGATTAAGCGTCGCCTGAAGAACCGGTCAACAAACATGGCTGCTTCGTTGTCAATTGGGCCATAAAGACCCGCCGGGCCTTCGTTGGTGTGGATTTTCAAATAAAGCATTTTTCTTTTGTTTGTTCCGGTTATCTGTAGAATTTCCACTTTTGTGATTTTCAGATTTGCTCTCTTGCTTCGGCTGCCTGATCCGATGAAATTTGTAGAGGGCATGATTTCTGCACAAGCACCAAGATGAGGAGCAACACCTAATGCTGCGAGAGAAGTTAGAAAATTGCGTCTGTTCATATAATCAATCATCTATATTTCCTTTCGTCAGAGAAATCATTTCTATCAAATTTCCGTCCACTACTAATCAACTAAGCGGCTGTTTCTCGTCCCGGGCAATCACACAAGAGAGTTATAAACCTCGCGGATGGAATCAATGATATAGTCATTGATACGACTGGTGTATTTAGGGCCGATACGTACCTGAACGAAACGGTCGTATATGCCCAGTGTTTGACGGCAACTGTCCGGGCCATATTTGATTTTCTTTCCTTGGGGGCTGTTAAAAGATGGCCAGTCAGGATGACGAGTACGTTTGTTGATTACGGATTCCTGGATGGGCAGCAAAACTGATCCGGTTAGGGTTGATGCCGGTACTCTTCGTTTCCTCAATTCCTGAATACAACGATTGCGTGTTGCTTTATCTTTCATGTCAAAATAAACACCATAGCCGATATCGCCGTTTGGATCGGGGCGATGACGCAAGTGAATTCCGGGCAGACTTTTAATGCCGTTATATACAGAATTTGCATTACGTCGCAGTTGTGCTATCATGGTATCGAGTTTAGACAACTGCGCACCAAGAACGGCTCCGGTAAACTCATTCATCCTGAAGTTCTCTCCTGCAAATGTTTGCACCTGGCTCGGGCCAGAGCGGTCAAGAAAAAGCCGGCGTATAGTGCCCATATCGTGGAAACGCGCCGAACGTTCGTAAATGAGGGGATTGTTCGTTACCAGTGCACCACCTTCGCCTGAGGTAATAATTTTGTTGATCTGAAAACTATAAATGCCCACGTCACCAATGGAACCAAGAGTTTTTCCTTTATAAGAACCCCCGACACATTGCGCACAATCCTCCAGTACCGCCACGCCGTTTTTGCCGGCTATTTCCATAATTGGGTCCATATCACATAGCCCGCCGAGCAAATGCACGGCAATGACGGCCTTAGTGCGAGGAGTTATTTTTCGTTTGAAATCCATGGGATCAATATTAAGTGTGCTGTCGATATCAGCTAATACCGGCAGGGCTCCAGCTTGGACCACACAAGTATAATCCGACCACCAAGTATAAGCTGGAAGGATTACCTCGTCGCCTGGCCCGATACCGAGACCTGTCACTGCGCAATCCAGAGCTGCTGTACCGGAAGTTACGCCGAGTGCAAATCGAGTGCCCATATATTTTGCGAAATGTTCCTCAAAACGCAGAACTTTTGTTGGTTTGCCTGCTCCCCAATAGCGAAAAGGAGACCGGGATTCCAATACTTCCATAAGCGCTTGCTCTTCATGCCTGTCAAAGAATTGAGGTCCGATGTATCCCGGATTTATGTTTGGAATTTCCGTTGCTCTTTCTTTACCAAGGAGACTCTGTGTCCCGAAGCCGGTCGCTGCGCCGGACAAGGCAATACAGCTTGTTGTTAGGAAATTTCGGCGAGTGATACTTTTGCTTTCTGTGTTTTTGGTGATATTTTGAGTGTTCATTTTCAGCCTCCTTATTTTATTCGTTTTACAGGCTAAATTCTTCTAATTAATCTGCCGTTCCGGTGCGCTGCTTAACGATATAGCTGGCGACCGTCTGGACAGTATCAAGCCATAATCCGTTGGCCGGTTCCTGAGCATATTCACAAAGGGCCTTTAGAGTTGGCGAGAGAGTAGTCTGGCGTCCTCCTTCGCCGATTTCGTGGCCGCAAAAAATCAGCCAGCCGCCATTAGCTGTTGTTTTATCTATCCACTGTTTGACCTGCTCGAAATTCTTGCCGTCCAGTTCCACACCCATCAGTTGTGCCATATCACAAAAAGCCGGGTCGTTCGACCATTCATCCATCCAGCCACGACCGCTTAAAAAATTCTCTGCCACTACCGGTATATAGCTTTTAAGGTTTCGTCCTCTTCCGACAAATTTCTGTCCGCAGGGATATGCAAATGAGACAGGCCTAACGTTGAGCAAACGCTCGATAATCATATTTGATTCTTCCAGTTCATACTGCATCTTATTGAGAGTGTAATTTTCCAAAGCCTTTTCACGAGCAAAAGAAAAATTGCCCGAGCAGGGATGAGTTAGTGAATGATTGCCGATTTCGTGGCCGTTGGCGGCAGCTTTCTTCCATGCGTCCAGCCGTTTTTCCAAAGTGTTAATCGAAACATAGAAAGTAGCTTTGGCGCCGTATTCATCCAGTATAGGCAGGCCTGTGTCAATCTGACTAAATCGGGCATCGTCAAAAGTGACACTTATGGCACCGTGTTTTCCTTCAGGCCAGTTGAATTTCTTTCCTTCTTCTAAGGCAGATAGTTTTTTATCTTGCAGATTAGATGGTGTGCAGCCTGTAAAAGCAACCATAATACAGCAATATATAATAGTTCGACAAATAGGGGCAATTCTCACTGGAAATCTCCTTATGTTTTGAAAACTCAATCAGGTTTTTCAAAATGCATACTACCTGAAACCGTGATTCATGTCAAAAGGTTCAAAGAAGTAAATTTCAATTGGTTTTAATCAGGGAAACTTAATTAAGGTGTCTTTTCATAAGGTATCATTTGAAGACTGGAAAAGACAATATCTGCAACTTTAATACGAACAGGTTTTGAGGCTCCTTTATCGTTGGGATGGGCTCTATTAGTAAGGATAATTACAAATACTTCGCTTGCCGGATCGCAGACTATCGAGGTGCCTGTATAACCCGTATGGCAAAATGCTTTTTCCGAGGAGTAAGAGCCTTTTACCCATGAATAACTCGAATTCACATCAAAACCAAAAGCCCGGCCATGCATTTGAGCATTAGTCAGCATAGTAACCGCCTCAGAGCTGAGAATTCTTCTGCCCTCCCAGATGCCGCCATTGCCAAGCATGCGGCAGTATATCGATAAATCATAGGCGTTGGAGAACAGACCGGCGTTGCCTGATATGCCTGCCATCAATTGCGATAAAGGGTCGTGGACGGTGCCTCGAAGCAGTTTTTTCTCAACAATCTGGGTGGCTGCTATATCTTTGAAGCGGGAAGCCGGTGGATTGTAAGTAGTGTTTTTCATGCCGAGCGGCGTAAAAATATTTTCCCTGCTAAACTCGTCAATGTTTTTTCCAGTGATTGCTTCGATAATCTTTGCCAGTGTAATGTAACCGAGACAACTGTAGCGAAACTTTTCTCCGGGTTTGCTGACAGCTTCAAATCCACATATCTTCTCGATGACTTTTTCAGGACAGGGATTGCCAAATTGCTCTTTCAGTTTTGCTGCATTCGTATAAGCGGGCAGTCCTGAAGTATGGGTTAGCAGATGTTTGATTTGGACCTGCTCCTTGCCATTGCAGGCGAAATCAGGGAGATATTTACCCACGTAATCGTCAAAATCTATTGCTTTACGGTCCTTAAGAACCATGATTGAAGTAGCGGTTGCAATAGGTTTGGTCATAGATGCAAGATCAAAAATCGTATTTTTGCTAATAGCTTCTTCGTACGGTTCTATTACTTCGTTGCCGAACGCCTTCCAATATAAAATATCCTCTGGTGTGCCGATCAAAACTACCGCCCCGGGGAAGTTGCCTTTGTCGATTTCTTCCTCTACTACATTATCAATCCGGCTAAAATCAGGTCTATAAATCTCCTTCTGAACCGGCTGGCATCCTGTTGAAATATAAATCAGTAATAACAGAAGGGCTGTTATTGTTCGAATTGGTTTCATATCATTTTTCCCGTAATATGTGTAAGTGAAGGCCTTAGCTGATATGAACTTTATCATAAACCGTTCGTATTGTCACCGTTTTTCTTAGAGTGCCTGACAAAATCAATCGTAGCACCAAAAACATTTGAGGCTAACGAATTGAAACAACTGTCATCCTGAGCGGAGCGAAGCGAAGTCGAAGGGACCATTTAAAAAATAATTGCCCGAAAGGCCTCCTCAATTTTGCTGTTTAATTTTTATTTTTTTCACTTTTCATACTTACCCGCAGGCCCTCCGGCTGTAAACAGAACCGCAAAGCGTGTCACTAAAGCACCAAGTAAGACATAACCGAGAATCACCTGCACCATCAATAGAACCTGTCCCTGCCAGCTATCCGGATTAGCCGCAATATCTCCAAATCCCAATGTTGTCATTGTAACAACTGAAAAATACATCGAATGAACAAATCCCCTAATATCACCGACTTGCCCATTAACCAAAACACAATTCGGCCACAATCGATAAGCTAAAGCAAAAGTCACTGCCAATCCAAAGAACCATGCTATAATGCGCCATGTCCTAAGCCCATAATCACTCATCGACCAGAACAATCTAACCGGAGATGTTAGTAAAAGACGACCTATAACACAACAGGCTCCAAGTATTAATTCCCTCTTTGTTACAAACCTCTTAAAAAATATATGGGCCTCATTCCCCCAATACCAATCCTCCCAGTTCATTCGCCTGATATTGTATTCTAAAAGCTGTTTTGCCGATGAATATATCCGCATACTATCTAGTCCTACAGCTTCAAACTTTGTGTTATGATCGACTTTACATGCTTCATTTAATAAAGTTTCACCATTAACAATAGCTCCTGAAAAATCAGCCCCTTGGAGATCGGAATCCTGAAAACTTGCACCTTCTAAATGAGCTTCACTAAGGTCAGCTTCTTCTAGGTGAGTATACTCAAGGTATGCCCCTTCCATATGGGCTCTCCGAAGGCTGGCGCCTTCCAGATGGGTTTCTGTAAAGTCAGTTTCTTCCAGAGGGGCTTCACTAAGGTTGGCTCCTTCTAGATGACTTCCATT
>CAZWME010000320.1:0-6144 GCA_964634515.1 uncultured Pirellulales bacterium
AAAACTCGAACATGGTCCAAAAAACAAAGCCAATTCAAACCCAATCAAAGCCAATAAAATCGCTTTCAAAATTTATACATTCGGTATAAACTGTCCGATTGTATATATGATATTTAGGACAAGATTATGATTGAATTAGAAAATGATAACCAGAACAGGCGGATCACCGACAGGCTGATTGCCCCGGCCCAGAGAATTAAACGACTGCCGCCATATCTGTTCGGGCGGCTAAATGCGCTCAAACTTGCAAAGCGGCAGGCCGGCGTTGACATCATCGATTTGGGTATGGGCAATCCATCCGACCCGGCTCCGAAGATTGTAATCGACAAGATGTGTGAGGCGGCACAGGATCCGCGCAACCACCGCTACAGCTCATCGAAGGGTGTAACGAATCTGCGCAGGGAAGTAGCGAAGAAATACCAGAGCAAATGGAACGTGAACCTCGACCCGGAGACCGAGGTGCTGACCTGTATCGGCTCGAAGGAAGGCTTTAGTCATTTGTGTCTGGCTATGATGGGACCGGGCGATACTGCGATCGTTCCAAATCCCGCTTTTCCTATACATAATTACGCTGTGGCATTGGCCGGGGGCAATGTCGTATCCGTACCTTTGGGCAACGACGAAAAATTTATAAACAACGTCGCAATGGTAATTGAAAATCTCTATCCCAAACCAAAGCTGCTGATTCTAAATTACCCCCATAATCCGACAGCCATGACTGTCGATGAAGGATTCTTCGAGCCGGTTGTCGAATTAGCAAAAAAGTTCGGCGTGGCGGTTATTCACGACTTTGCTTATGGCGAGACCTGCTTTGACGGCTATAAAGCACCGAGTTTCCTTTCGGTTAAAGGCGCCAAGGACATCGGTGTCGAATTTACCACGATGAGCAAGCCGTACAATATGGCCGGCTTTCGAACGGGATTTGTCGCGGGCAATAAAGATATGATTGATTATCTCGCCACGATAAAGGGCTATTACGATTATGGTATATTCCAGGCGATACAAATAGCATGTATTATTGCGATGCGGCACTGTGAGCAGGATATAATCACCCAAAACCAAAAGTACCAGTCCCGGCGGGACGTGGTTTGCGATGGTCTTGCAAGGCTCGGATGGGAAGTGCAAAAGCCGCGCGCCTCGATGTTCGTATGGGCGAAAGTGCCGAAGGAACATTACAAAGGCAAGGGCAGTATCGATTACGCACTGGACCTTATGGAGTATGCCGAAGTTGCAATCGCTCCGGGCAGGGCTTTTGGCGAGGGGGGCGAGGATTATATGAGAATAGCTCTTGTGGAAAACGAGCAGCGTCTGCGACAGGCGATTCGCAACATAGCCCGATACGTACGCAAGGACCTATAAAAAAGCATAAAGACAGGCTAAAAAAAGGAACTAAGCAATCCGCCCATTTTACTATAGTTTATTTAGGCCTGTAATAGCTTGCCGAAGCAAGAAAAACCTTGACTTTTTGGCCTAAATATGGTTTAATAGTACTATATAAAGCTTGCAAAGTTACCCTTGAAAACGGGTATAAATTGAGTGCATAGCTGAATTTTATCACTGGGGGGAATGTGATGAAACCGGGGGGTTCACCATTCTTGGGGCCGAAAATTTTAATATCAGCCCTTGTTATAATTACCGGCTGCTTGTTTGCGCCCGCATACTGCCAAACTTCCGATGTTGCGCTTCTGCTTCAGCAGACCCCGAACAAAGGCGGAGCTATTACACCCGATGCGGGTGTTTATCATTATAAGCAAAATTCAGAGGTTACTTTAACGGCGGCTCCAAAACCGGGCTATCAATTCGCTTACTGGATTGGGGACGTGAGCGACCCTTCGGCAACCAGCACGATTGTTTATCTTGATAAACCGAAGATCATTATTGCCGTTTTTGAGCAGGGCGGATATGGTGTGCCGGCTGTCGAAAAAGGCATCTCCGGCGGTGGCGGTGGAGGTGGCGGCAGCGGTTTTGTTAGTCCTGCTATGACCTTTGGACAGGCCGGCAGCATAAGTGGTGTTGCCGGGGGCGTAAAACCGAAAATATACAAGTCCGCATATCCAAAAAGCAATGAGGTGATACCGGAGCCCGCTACTGGTGTATTGTTAGTATTTGGCAGTGTGTTTGCATTTGTAAGACGCAGAACTAAAAGCCGGCATTAGACGAAATCGTGGCCGCACGTATCTTCGGTAATAAATTCAGATGCTGTTCGGGGATATTTTCTGCAATTCAAAGGTCGAATTGTATAGATGGAACAGTAAGATGTACCGTCCGGTTTGTAATTTAGAAAGGAGCAGGCAATAGGCAGCTTGCAACATTCCCCGCAACTTACACATTGACCTTTGCGTTTTAGGGATACAGGTAATACCGAAGTGAACGTCCTCTTTGTTTTAGCCGACCAGTTATTTACTTTTTTATTAGCCATAATCCTTTATGTTTACAACAACAACGTCAGGAAGGTTCATATTCAATGAAATTACTTCCGTATTTTTAAGGTTCTTTATCCGGAGCCTGTTGATCCTCTTTGGTTGCAAGGATCTGGATTGCGGTTTTATAAGAGGGTGATTGTTGGTTTTTATCTGAATTGATAACTATTTTTGCTATTTGTTTTGCTTCGGAAAGTCTTCCGGCTTCGGCGTGTACAACCATCTGAACTGTAAGAGCAAGCAGGTGGTTGGGTTTGCTTTTCAGGAGTTCTTCTGCAATCTCTAGGGCCTTTTTGGCATTGTTGCAGTTGAAAGCATACATTATAAACGTTTCCATCGCCGCCTCATGGGCCATAGACATTCCGGTATTTTTAAAAAGCTCTACGCAATTGTTCATTGCTTCGTCGCCGGCCTGCTCATGTCCAAGCTTAAACAGCAATAGGGCTATCTCTTTGTAACATCGCAGACCGGTCGGCGATAATGGGCTTTCCTGCAGTTCGAGGGTGCGCATTAAGCTGACAAGCATTTCTTCATAATCTTTTTTTTCTAATGCGGCGTTGAACAAGCTTCCGTATTTGGCCATTCCATCCTGACGAGTTTTAAAGGTTTGGTAATTATCGAAGCGTTTCTGCATATCTTCGCCGGTGACTTCATTTACAGCCTGTAGAATGTCCTGGGCTGTTCTGGTTTTTTTTGTGAGCAACTTATCTATTATTTTGCACACGCAATCAATGCCGTTTAGTTCAATCAGCCGCTGTGCTTCCTGGGTTGCGTAGGCATATCGTGCCAGCGACAATTCATTTTCATATTCCAGGGGAGTTTTAATACAGAAATTCAATCCCATCCAGTACCGCAGATTGATTTCTTTCTCCAGTCCCTTATAGGCGTTTATATAATAGGCTTTGGCGAAATCATCTGCAATTTCAACACCGGCGTACTTTTTCAAAATTTCGATGGTTATCGCGTTTGCAAAACCATCACTGAACCATCGCCAGTATGCGTCTGTGGGTCTGGCTCGATTTAGTAAGCTGAATTCGACGACTTCGTGAATTGCAATACCGAGTTTGCCGCTGCCTACGGCTTTGAATAATACTTGAAAAATCTGGCTGATATTTTCCTCAAAGGTCTCCTCGGAAGCGACAAGGAAAGCAAGCTCAAAATGTTTATCAGATCTATCTTCGCTTGAAGTTATGAATTCCGGATTATAGGTTATGGTATCGTCAGTTTTATCATAAGTGAAATTTGGAAGCTGCCCGCCATCGTACAGAAAATCTTTTGTCGTATCCTGCAGAATAATATAAAAGGTCAAATTTACTTTGGAAAAAGCCCCTAAAAGGTCTGTCAAAGATTTCTCCTGCATTTCGATATCCGGTTCAGTTATCCCCAGGATTTTATTTATATCGGTGAGGATCTGTTTCTTTTCGGTTTTGATATTTTTGACTTTTTCTGTTTCGGCAAGGAATTCTTTGTACCTGGTTTCAAAGACAGGCAGTTTCGGTTCAAGGGATTTTTCGTAATAAATGGTAGTTTCAGCGATGCTGGTAGAGCTTAGGTCCAGTTGTTCCCAGACTTTTTGCTCTGCGGCAAATAACCTGCAAGTCGAAACAAGTATTAGCGCTATGTACAAAAGCCTTTTTTTATTTTTTAAAAACACCTTATTATCCATACTGAATTTCCGAAATAACGCCGGTCGAACAGATGTTTTGAAGTATATCAGAATATTGTGAACAACTCCAATGTCAAATCTTACCCGACATAGAAGATGATATATGCCCAATTGACTAATAATAAAGCAAAGGCCAAAATCCATGCGATTCGGCGTTCGGTGCTTGTCAGATAAACTCGCAGGCTTCGGGCAAAAATAACTCGTACAGCAGTGGCGGCAAAAAATAAACCCAGCACCGAAAACAATAAAGGATTATAAAGCCAGACCCGAACAACGTGGCCTTGTAAAACAGCCAACACGCCCCGCGTAAAACCACACGTCGGACACGCAATCCCGGTAAAGCGCTTGATAAGACAAAGCTCGACGGGCCTGTCAAGATGAGCTATCAGCACTACAGCCGCTGCGCCGAGCCCCATCCATACCAGCACTATCGATACAGCCCAGAGTGGCCACGGCGGACAACGACAAACCTGAACCACCTCAATCTTCATTACATATTGAACAGCCCGAATCCTATTCCCAAGAGCATAAATATCACTTGCATCACTATCACGACAATAGTAAGAATAACGCCGACCATACCACAAATCTTGCCGGCCTGGGTAAGTCCCCGACCGGTTGGGTCCATTCTTCCAGCATCTATTTCGCGCATGTTATTGTTGCCCATCACCCAGGCTATGATACCGCAGATAAAGCAGCATACGATGCCAAGTATCCGAAGGACCAGAATAAGGACGCCCCGATGAGGTGCTACCGACTGCACCGGCGCCTGGACCTGTGTCATAGCGGCGGGGGATTGTTGAGAATTTTCTTACATAAGAGTCTCCTAAGAGTATGAATTTACAGTTTGGGTGTTCATAGAGATTGCATTAATGTTAAGATTTTCCAGTTCAAAGATATCTATATTCGAGTTATGAAACATCCTGAGTATAGGATACTTCTATCGGGCCAAGACGCCAAGTTTGAATTTGAGGAGTGATAACAGGATTTTAAAATAAGGCCGGGCCCTCTCGGCTTTTATATGTGGAATGTTTTTTTATGATTTTCTAAATACTGCTACGACGTTTTCGACCTCCACGACGAACAGTCGATTATCACCTTCGAAATCGACGGGAATGGCCCCCTTGGGATTGAACAGCACTTTATCGTATTGACAAAGTGGTATATCCGATGAGCTTTGGACCTCAACGGAGATAGTTATGATTCGGCCGGTTATAGTGGGGATTTCTATGTTGTCGGGTAGTTGGATGCCGCCTTTGGTTTGTTTTTTATCTTCGTCTTTGCGAATCAGGACTCGTTTGCCTATCGGCTCAATTATTTCGAGCGGTTTTGTTTCTATTTGTTTTTTTTTATCCATTTTTACCCGGTTCTCTTTAAAAATTCGTTTTTTAATATTATAATTATTATATATTTTAGATTGTTTTGCAATTTTTTTTATGATATAATTATTGAAAGGCAATTCAACGGTGAAGTATTTGGGCATTTAAATAGGATGTTGGTTTGGAAGAGCCTTCTGTAAAAAAAGAAGGAGAGCTTTTATGCGCAAGCAAAGTGGATTTACGTTAATAGAGCTCTTGGTGGTGATTGCTATCATCGCTTTATTGATGGCGATATTAATGCCAGCCTTGCAGCGAGTAAAAAAACAGGCTCAGGCTGTTGCCTGTATGTCGAACATTAAACAATGGTCTTACTGCTGGCATATGTATCTCGAGGACTCCGGGGGGAAGTTTCCGAGCGGTGCCGATGCCTCCGGAGACTGGCCCGACAAATTGCGACCCTTTTACAAAGACCGGGGGGCATTGACCTTATGCCCAGCGGCGACAAAACCATATACCGATGGGGGCAAGGTCCCCTTCGGAGCCTGGCGATGGACACGTGAAGGAGGGGGCTGGACAGATTTTGAGGGCAAGCCGGGTGAAGATTACGGCAGTTACGGCATGGATGAATGGCTCGGTGACCGGGAAGATGACAACTGTTGGAGAACTCGAGAGCAAAAAAAGGCAAGCACTATACCAATGTTTTTTGACTGTGTAGTCTGGGACACATGGCCAAGTCATA
>CAZWME010000321.1:0-6129 GCA_964634515.1 uncultured Pirellulales bacterium
ATATTTACTGTATTTGTCAACCAGGGTTGTTCCTGCCCTGCCGGAGGAGTGCCCATAGGTCTTACAACGAATGATGAAGTATTGCATAGACTTCGGAGCAAGTGCAGTGGAGTAGATTTCGTTGCGAGGGACATAACAAAACGCGATATATCTATGCCGGCGGTTCTTAGTGAATTAGAGGATTCAAAAAAGGATTTGGATGGAGTGCTTATCCTCGGCTCCTTAGGCAATAAAGAATATAAATTAGCATTCACTGGATTACCTACGATATGTGTATATAACCTTTTCGAGTGGATGAATATCCCCTATAAACTTTACAACACGGGAAAAGAAAATAGTATAAAAGTAGTGGGCCCTAAGTATGAAGGCGGAAGAATCATAACTGCTCAATTAGACAGAAGAAATGTCTGCTCGCCGTCTCTTACTTCAGCTATGTTTGAGGACCTAATAAATAAAATCAAAATAATTCAAGCTATAAAGAAGTTGAAAGAATCCAGGATATTGGTTATAACTCCTACTCGGTATCTTGGTCAAGTTGATTATCAAGGGGATGCGAATAAACATTTCCCAGAAAATTATAATGAGCGCTATACTCGTGCATTAAAAGAATCACTTGGCGTAGAACTTGTAAGGATAGAACCTAAGGAATTTTACGAAGCTGTTAAAAAAGTTGATGAAGGACAAGCAGAAGAGATTGCGAAAATCTGGATTGCTGAAGCTCAAGGCTTGAAAGATACTATAGAATCAGAGGTAATAAAAACTGCTAAGTCGTATCTGGCTTATGAAGCATTACGAAAAAAGTATAATTGCAATGCAGTATCAACTCATATGAGGTCGCTCACTGGAAACGGAAAGGTAGAGGATATGTTCTGGCCGGGTTTAGGGCTTATGGAGTTTCAAAAAAGAGGCATACAGGCTATTTGTCAAGAGTACGAAAATATAATGGTCGCTCATCTGCTTGGGTATTATCTTACTGGTAGGCCGAGTATGCTTGGCGACCTCATTATAGATACTTTTAACGATATAACTCTCCTTACACATTGCGGAGCTCCGATTAATCCTTATGGGGACAATAGAAGAATTCCTTATATTATATGGAGTCATGCACAGAGTCCTGTAAGAAACACTCTAAAGCCTGGTTCAGGTACTGGTGCGCAAGTAAACTATCCTGTGAATGAACCTGTTACAATATGGAAAGTCTATGTACTTCATAAGAAAATAGGGGTTTATACTGGCAAAACTGCTGATGGTCATTCTCTTTATAAAGATTTTGATGGTATAATGTGTAGAACCAAGTTAGTTGTGAAAGTTGATGACGCAAAGAAGATACAGAAACATTTTTCTCCCGATGAGTATGGAATCCATAGGGCAGGAACTCTGGGTGACCTTAGAGAAAGAATCAAAGATTTGGCCACTCTAATTGGATACGAAGTTATCGAAGAGGACAGGTAGTCTGGCTTATTGTAAGAATAAGAGTTTTGATGGAATGTTAGAGGTGACGTGTGTAGTGTGCATTTGCTGCGTGGGCAAATGCGTTTTTGTCAATTATTAACCGAAATATTTAAATTGTGCAGTGTTGCACGAGGGCTTGTCGGCGTAAATGTGGGGCGCTGACAAGTCGAAAATGAAGACTCCACAGAGGAAGTTGGATTTATGGTAGATAGAAACATAGTTAACAAATTAGGATTGTCGGAAGAGAAGCTCGACCAGCAGGTCAGCGAGATGTTCAGTGAGCAGGAAAATGAATTTTTGGAAGAAGCTTTACAGACTAAGGTCGATTCTCGTCTGCCGGGCGCTATTCTCAAAGGGACAATCGTATCGCAAATAGGAAATGATGTTATTGTGGAGGTCGGCCTCAAAAGCGAAGGGATTGTCGATGCAGGTGAATTTGAAGGCTCTGACCAGATAGCAATGGGCACTGAGATTGAGGTCCTTCTTGAAGATACCGATTCTGAAAGCGGGCTTGTGTTATTAAGCAAGCGCAAGGCCGATATCATCAGAGGCTGGGAGACAATTCTCAGCACCAAGAAAGAAGGGGATGTTGTTAAAGGCAAGGTTATACGGCGAATCAAGGGTGGATTGCTTGTTGATATTGGCGTGCCTGTGTTTTTGCCCGCTTCGCAGGTAGATATAAGAAAGCCGGGTGATATCAGCAGGTTTATTGGCAAAGAAGTGGATTGTAAGATTCTCAAAATCGATATCGAAGGCCGAAATATTGTCATATCGAGACGCAAGCTTATAGAAGAAGAACGCCACAGTAGTAAGGAAAAAATTCTTTCGGAAATAGAGGTCGGCCAGACCCGAAAAGGTATTGTAAAAAATATCGCGGACTTTGGTGTGTTTGTGGATTTGGGTGGTTTGGACGGCCTGCTGCATATTTCTGATTTGAGCTGGGGCAGGATATCACATCCGTCGGAAGTTGTTAAGCTTGACCAGGAAATAGAGTGTGTTGTTGTTGGTGTTGATAAAGAGCACGAAAAGATTTCGTTGGGTTTGAAGCAGAAAACGTCCAGTCCCTGGGAAGATGTTGAGCGGCGATATCCGGTCGGCGCCAGGGTAAAGGGCAAGGTTGTAAACGTGATGAACTACGGCGTGTTTATTCGGCTTGAAGACGGGATTGAAGGGCTCGTACATATCAGCGAGATGAGCTGGACAAGGCGTCTTGCGCATCCGGGCGAGGTAGTTAACCTCGGAGACGAAATAGAGGTCATTGTTCTGAATGTTAACAAGGAAAAGCAGGAAATCTCGCTGGGTATAAAGCAGACCCAAACGAACCCATGGGCGATAGCTTCGCAGAAGTACCCCCCGGGGACCGTTGTAACTACCAAGGTGCGCAGTCTTACTAATTTCGGCGCCTTTGTTGAGATAGAGCCGGGTGTCGATGGGATGGTACACATTTCAGATTTAAGCTGGACGAGGAAACATAGCCATCCCGGTGAGGCACTGCAGAAGGGCCAGGAAGTAAAATGCGTTGTTCTGGAAGTCAATGTGGAAAAACGCCGAGTATCGCTTGGAATAAAACAGATAACCGAAGACCCCTGGATACATGCTATCCCTGAGAAATATATTCCGGGACATATCATTAAAGGCAAGGTGGCGAAACTTACTAATTTTGGTGCGTTTGTCGAGCTTGAAACTGATTTGGAGGGGCTGTTACACATTTCTGAGCTTGCCGACCATAAGATTGATAAGCCTCAGGATATTGTTAAGGTCGATGACGAAGTTGAAGTGAAGATTTTGAAAGTTGATACCGATGCCCGTAAGATTGGTTTGAGTTTGCGAAGAGTTCAGTGGGCTGCTGAAGAAGAGGCTGCCGAGTCTGACAAGCAGCAGCGGGCGCCGTCAGGCCCTGAGAGGGTCATTTCTGATGCTGATATGAACAGGCTTGTAAAACCGCAAAAGAAGACTGACCAGGCCAAAGAGGCTGATACCCAGACGAGCAGTGAAGAAAAGATTGATGCTAAAGCTGATGATGCCGGCAGTCAGAGAGCTCCGGCTGGTCCTGATAGCGTTCTTTCTGATGCTGATGTGGACGAGCTTGTAAAGCCGCAAGAGAAAAAGGATGAACAGCCCGAGGTGGTTGATACCGAGCCCGGTGATGCAGGTAAGAGGGAAGCTGACGTGACCGACGATGTTTCTGAGGCTAAAGAGCAGAAGAGTTCCATTTTGAGTGTTTTCAAACGCAAAAGAAAAGTGAAAACAAAGGAAGAAACTGAGCAGCCCCAGGAAAACACAGATGCTTCTGCTCAGGCGGGCAACGACAATAGTCCCCAGGAAAAAACCGAGCAAGAGTAAGCGTTTAACAATAACACGTTCAAGAGCGTTCTATAAATTGAACCGGTGCTTGTTTCGTCGTGGCGTTATTTACAACAGCGTATTAATGCCATTTATTATCGGGCCCGGCGTTTGGGTAAATCCGGTATAAGCACCTTCCAGAGTTCTGATTGGTAGTTTTCCGTTGGGAAAACGGCCGTTGTAATGGTAAAAAAGTAGTTGAAATCGGGATTTTGGAAGAAATGATCTTCACCATGTGCATTTAAATGCAGAAAATGTACTTTTACAAAAATGTAATAGTAAATTTAACATATTTTACGATATTTCCCTTGACGTAAATGTAGGTAATTTGGTAAAAAGAAGGTATGTAGAGCCGGTGAGTTGTAGGATAATAGGGCTTTCCGGCATAAAATATCTACAGTTCCTGGGCAAACACCTAAGCGTATAGGTGAGGAACAGAGTTGGAGTGAGGTTGATTCCTCTGGAGGTAGGTGTTTTCTATTTCGACTTTCAACTCACGGATAATTACTCATGGAAGTGGCTGAAGAGCCATGTCCTGCAATAAAACTTATTTTAAACGGGCACAAGGTTTGGTGAAGATTCTTTGTTGCTTGTGTGAAGGTTGTTCGAGACAGGCACAGCCCGAGGGTAACCTCTGTATTTAATTGCCTGTCTATAACAACGAATGTTTTGGCTTGTTGCCAAAACAACAATCGTTAATCTTCTTACAAAAAAGAAGATACATTAAAGGAGAAGTATTATGAGTAAACGATTAATATTTTTAACTTCCGTGGTCTTGGTATTGAGCCTGGTCGGCAGCGCTTCGGCTGCGGTACCCGCCGGATGGCTGAACCAGGATGTTGGCAGCAGCTCAGGTGGTAGTGCCGACGAAGCCGATGGCACATGGACCATCACGGGCGAGGGCGCCGACATCTGGGGATCCGAAGATGCTTTCCATTATGCGTATGTAGAGCTGACTGGCAACGCTGTAATGGTCGCACGTGTAGTTGATAACGGCAGCGGCACAAACGAGTGGGCCAAGGGCGGCGTTATGATTCGCCAGAGCCTTGACGCCGGTTCGACCCACCGTTATATGCCCCTCACCGCCGGTGGTGGCAATGGTGCGAGCTTCCAGGGACGGCCCGTGGCTGACGGCTCCTCGGTGAACGTCGATAGCGGCGAGGTTGTAGCACCTCCGTACTGGGTAAAGTTGGAGCGTGTTGGTAACGATTTCTCCGGCTCTATCTCTCCCGATGGTGTCACCTGGACTCAGTTGGGCGATGCCGCGACGGTCGAGATGACGAATCCCGTTCTGATCGGTCTGGCCGTTACATCGCACCAGACTGGTGAGCTTCGTACATTCACGTTCGACAACGTGAGTATCGAATTGCTTGAGAACACCGCTGTCGGACCTATCCCGGCCGATGGCGCTGTTGATGTAGATACGACATCGTTGGAGTGGACCGCTGGAGCTGGGGCTGTGTCCCACAAGGTATATCTGAGTACGGACGATACTATTGATGATTCGGACCTTGCTGCTGAGACTGATCTGACAATACACCTGGCGGCCCTGGATGTGGGAGCTGCCTACTACTGGCGTGTTGATGAGGTCGATGCTGATGGAGCCGTAACCGAAGGTGACGTCTGGAGCTTCTCAACATTGCCTCTGGAGGCTCATTTCCCGAGTCCGGCTGATGGTGCCATGGAAGTGAAATCTGGTACAAAACTCGAGTGGACGGCCGGCAAGGGCGTGATTATGCACGATGTGTACTTCGGCACAGATGAAGCACTCGTAGCAGCAGGAGATCCGAGTACGTTCAAGGGCAAGGTCATGGTTACATCCTTTGACCCGGGGGCGTTTGAGGCTACTGTTACATACTACTGGAAGATTGATGAGTTTTCTGTTACCGGTACGAATCCCGGTCCGGTCTGGAGTTTAACAGGTTTTGATCCTGACGTGGCCAGCGATCCGGATCCGGCCAATGGTGCTGGAGATGTGGAAGACCGGCCCGTACTGAACTGGGTGGCCGGTGAAACCGCAACTTTATACGATATCTATTTTGGCACTGATTCGGCTCTGGTAGAGGCTGGTGATGCAAGCGTGCTCCAGGGTCAGCAGGCCGAAATCGGCTTTGCTCCGGCTGATGCACTTGAGCGGGGAATCACATACTACTGGAAAGTCGATGTGGTTACAGCCGACGAAAAGATGCACCCCGGTAAGTTATGGAGCTTGACAGTGCTCGATAGGAACACTAACAACTGGGCAGCTATAGTAGCTGGGGATTCACCTGCTTATCTCGACACCTTTGTTGAAGACGGCCTCTACGATATCGGCGCATTAAGTGGTGATATCAC
>CAZWME010000322.1:0-6123 GCA_964634515.1 uncultured Pirellulales bacterium
GGTCATCTCCATCAGATGTGTCACCAAAGCTTTAACGCTGAAGAACCGAACCTTTTTGTACAATGTCGTATACAGTCTTGGGCGTGGCATCCGGGAAATAAAAGGAAAAGCCACATATATAAAAGAGATGTTTGGAGCAAGAAGCTCTCGGGCCAAACAGATGGAAGATAGCAATGCATAAATGTGAAGTGGTTATTGTAGGGGCGGGGCCAACAGTAATTGCGCCATACTGAACTTCCAGGCAGGGGCCGCCAACTATGTATATGTCCCATATGTGTACTGGTACCTGCACCATTAGGGGGTATTTTTCGGCTGTCACTCTGGAGGTGTAGGAACGCACGACTTACCCAGTATCTCATCATAAGCAAGCGTAGGAGTCGATGAGTTATCTAAGTTGGACTGAGAGCACGGCAGAGGCGAAATTCGCATATCTACGGGGGTTTGCAGTTTTACAAACCCCCATATCTGTTAGGTGTCATTTCACTTGTTAAATCACGGCGGCAATAGTCTTTTAGCTTTTTTGTCTTTTCGGTGTTAAACGTTAGCCGGGGACGGACGCGAACAAGCGCTCGCGCCGCTCGTGAAACGTGGGGCTATTGTATTGCAAAATCAGCGTCGTTCACATTTTGCCTGCTAATCGAAAGCTTCATTGCGAGCACCTCACCTGATTCTCAGGATGCATACAAAATAAACTAAGATATTGGCTGAATCGCGCTAACATATTTCTATTACAATACTTACAGATAATATCGTGCCTAATGCGATTTCTTAGTTCATTAGGAGCTGAGTGGAGCCGAATTACATTTTTCTTCCCACTCATGTAATTGCTTTTTGTGTTTTGATATTATCGCTTGGATAAGCAGTAAGTTCACTTTATCAGGCTCGTTATCATCCATTACTTGCTCAACGAAGCGCATCAGCATTTCGCGTTCACTATGGAGGTCGTAATACTCTATCGCTTGTCGGACGGCTGGTTTGAACTCTTCCTCAAAATCCCACGGTTTAGTAATGAATCTGAAAATCTCTCCCTGGTTTATCGCCACCAGCAGCATTTGTATATCAGCATTTCCCGAAAGGACCATCCTGATGATGTGAGGATATTCCTCTTTGACTGCCCTGAGAAGCTCGAGTCCCCCCATTTCCGGCATACGCATATCGGTTACGATGACTTGCACTTCATTCTGCTCGAGGATTTCAAGTGCCTCTTTCCCACTACCGGCAAAAAGGCTTTTATACGGCTCATCGAGAAGGCCTCCTTTTAGACAGCTCAGCACTCTCTCCTCATCGTCCACAAATAACACTGTTCTCTTTTCCATTGCTCATTATCTCCTTTTCTTCTTCTTCATTTTCTTTTGTGCTAATCGGAAGTTTTATTGTGAATTTCGTCCCCTCACCGACCGTACTGTCAACGAAGAGCTCACCGTTATGCTTGTTTACGATAATACCATACGAGACACTTAGTCCCAGCCCTGTGCCTTTGCCGGGAGGCTTGGTTGTAAAAAATGGGTCGAAAATCTTTGATATCAGGTCGGGAGGTATTCCCGGACCGTCATCCGAGATTTCGCAAACCACATGCGTTTCTTTTGCATATGTCCTGATTGTGATATTTCCTCTGTCTTCTTTTTCGTGAGATTTGATCGCGTGGGACGCGTTTACGAGAATATTTAAAAGTACCTGGTTTATCTGGCCGGAGTGACAGAAGATCATGGGCATTTCGGAAAACTCCGTCTTTACATTGGTATCATATTTTAGTTCATTATTTACAACGACAAGGGTGGCCTTGATACCGTCATTAAGGTTATATTCGTCGTAGCTTCCTGGCTGGTCAATTCTCGAGAAGTCTCTTAGGTTCTGGACGATATTGACAGTCCGGTCAAGGCCTTCTCTCGAATCGGAGAATATTCTCTGGATATCTTCGAGAATAAAGTCAATCTGCTTTTCGTCCCGGAATTGGCTTAAACCATCTATCGTGGTTTTTAATTCTGCGTCTCCTAAATTTTCAGCCTGCCCAATAAGCTTATCGTGCATTTCAAGCAGTTTGAAGATTTTCTTCATATGGTTTTCCAGCGACTGGAAATTGCCGGCGACAAAACCAATGGGAGTGTTCAGCTCGTGTGCAACCCCGGCGGCAAGCTGGCCGATTGACGCCAGTTTCTCATTTTGTACTAATTGAGATTGAGTTTCTTTCAGTTCCTGATATGACTTTTCGAGTTTTTTGTAAGTTATTTCTGCAGCTTCCTCTGCCAGCTTATGATATGTGATGTCATTGAGCACGCCCTGAGTACCGTTGACTTCTCCGTGAAAGTCTTTGGTAAAGGTGGAAAAGAGAGTAACGTATAATCTATTGCCTTTGGAAGTTTTCATGGCCAACTCTTTAATTTCGACATCCCCTTTTTCTTGTTTCCTCAAATACTGTGTTCTCTCATCAGGATTAGCCCAAAATCTCTCCGGCAAAAATGTGTGGTTAATCAATTCCGATGGATCGGAAACCTCCAAGAGTTTCATAAACCCCGGATTGAAATATGTTATTTTTCCTTCTGTGTCGAGAGTAAAGATGTTGTTTTTAGAACATTCGAGATACAATAAATTTTTTTCTTCTTCCTCCTGTAGCTTCTTTTTCATCGCTATGAAAACGTCTGTTTGTGTTACGATGCCACACAACTGCTCATCTTCCATTACAACCAGCCTGCGTACATGCATTTTATCCATCGATTTGCAGGCACTGAAGACTGAATAACTCGTAGGTATCGTTATCACCGGAGAAGACATCACTTCTTCAACTCTGACGCAATTTGGATCTTTTTGAGATACGATAACTTTTCTAAGAATATCTCTTTCTGTAACAATACCCTGCACCTTTCTTCCATCCAGAACTGCGATACATGAGATATTGCGGGAGTTCATGATTTCTGCAGCTTCTGCGATAGTAGCTTTGGTCTGAATTACAGCCATATCACTACTCATTATCTCTGCGACATCTTTCCACATACCATAGGATGTAAGGGCTCGGGTCATGTCGGTTTGCGTTACAATTCCGACCAGTTGGCCGTCATCTATGATTGGCAGTCGCTTGATGTGTTCGGCCTCCATAATTCTGCTGGCATCGAAAACAGACAGATCAGGGGATATACTATTTACAGGACAAGACATTGTCTCCGCCACTGCTGTCCTGTCCGAATTACCATTCTTGCCGGCAATCCGTGCGAGGAAGTCTTTTTCGGTAAGGATGCCGACTACGCTTCCGTTGTCTGAAACGACGATACAGGAAACGTTATTCTCAGACATCGACTTCGCGGCTGAAATCATGGTTTCATCGGGAGCAATAGTAATCACATTTTTGTTCATCACGTCCTTTACTTCCAGCCAGACCCGGCAGGAAGTTATTAAACGATCAGAGTGAATGTTTATTAACTCACTTTCGTCTGAATCTTTAAACTGCATTTTGTTTTCCATGAGCTTTTAAGTCCCTTGCATTTTCAAGCTGGGACCAGCTCGATCCCTCAAACAGTGATTTTTTTGCGGGTAGCGCTGGTCTAATATGCCAACTTCAGTCAATTTTTGATTGTTTTATCTGCATCTTTGTTCTCGTTTGCTTGTTTTGCTATGTCATCCGAGTCGGCTGCTTTACTAGCGAGGCGATTTATTCGCTTCCTTTCAGCACTTTCTCCGGATGTTCGCTCTTATGCTGCTCCGCTTCTTCCGCCGGCCCATTGCGTTGATTCTGAAAGTCGTAATATTCTATCGCCTCCCGCACGGCTGGTTTGAACTCTTCCTCAAAATCCCACGGTTTAGTAATGTATCTGAAAATCTCTCCCTGGTTTATCGCTGTAAGGAGGGTGGTTACCTGCGTATAACCCGAAAGGACCATCCTGATGATGTGAGGATATTCCTCTTTGACTGCCCTGAGAAGCTCGAGTCCCCCCATTTCCGGCATACGCATATCGGTTACGATGACTTGCACTTCATTCTGCTCGAGGATTTCAAGTGCCTCTTTCCCACTACCGGCAAAAAGGCTTTTATACGGCTCATCGAGAAGGCCTCCTTTTAGACAGCTCAGCACTCTCTCCTCATCGTCCACAAATAACACTGTTCTCTTTTCCATTGCTCATTATCTCCTTTTCTTCTTCTTCATTTTCTTTTGTGCTAATCGGAAGTTTTATTGTGAATTTCGTCCCCTCACCGACCGTACTGTCAACGAAGAGCTCACCGTTATGCTTGTTTACGATAATACCATACGAGACACTTAGTCCCAGCCCTGTGCCTTTGCCGGGAGGCTTGGTTGTAAAAAATGGGTCGAAAACTTTTGAAACCTTGTCGAGAGGGATTCCCGGCCCGTTATCGGAGATCTCACAGACTGCCTCATTATCATCAGACGTATATGTCCGGATTGTGATAGTTCCTCTATCGTCTCTTTCCTGAGATTTGATTGCCTGAGCCGCGTTTATGAGAATATTGAGGAGTACCTGGTTTATCTGGCCGCCGTGGCAGTATATCAGGGGTACTTCGGAAAACTCCATCTTGATATCGGCATCGTATTTGATTTCATTTTTCGCCATAACAAGGGTGGCTTTCATACTCTCATTGAGGTCGTATTCATCACGGCTTTCCGGTTGGTCAATTCTCGAGAAGTCTTTGAGGTTTTGGATAATCTCGACAGTCCTGTCCACGCCTTCTTTAGATTCGACGAATAGTCTCTGGATATCTTCGAGAATAAAGTCAATTTGCTTATCTTCCAGGAATTGGCCTAAACCATCTATTATGGTTTTTAGTTGTGGATTTCCTGAAGTTTCGACCTGTCCGGCGAGTTTGTCGTGCATTGCGAGTAGGTCCAGGATTTTCTTCACATGACTTTCCAGTGCCTGGAAATTGCCGGCGATAAAACCCACAGGAGTGTTCATCTCGTGTGCGACCCCGGCGGCAAGCTGGCCGATTGACGCGAGTTTCTCATTTTGTACCAGTTGCAATTGTGTTTCTTTCAGTTCCCTGTGAGACTGTTTGAGTTGTTCATAGGCAGTCTTTATGGTTTCCTCCGCCCGCTTGCGGTCTGTGATGTCTTGTAGCAAACCGTCGTAAGACAAAAGTTTTCCTTGCCCATCGAAGTGGCGAACCAAGGTGCTTTTTACCCAGTGGCTAGAACCATCCTTGTGTACGATTTGATGCTCCAGAGGTTCAATGTCTTGGCCGGATAGGCACCGCAAAACATGTCTGTAAACTGCTTCTCGATCCTCATCATGGACCATTTT
Organism: uncultured Pirellulales bacterium; assembly: GCA_964634515.1. Lineage (GTDB taxonomy): Bacteria > Planctomycetota > Phycisphaerae > Sedimentisphaerales > Anaerobacaceae > NIOZ-UU13. Next base: position 5,244 of record CAZWME010000322.1, read on the forward strand.
GATCCACAAGTCCGATGTGGCCGCGAGTTCTTCCGGCGTATAGCCGGTCACAGCCATACTATTCGAGTTGTGGACAGTCTCTACGGGATGCCCTTCTTCAATATGCACTGTATAGATATAATCAGTGATCGTGTTGGTGATCTGACGGTACCGTTCCTCGCTTTTCCCCACCTCCTGTTCCATCCTCTTGTGATACAATGCCTCAACAAAGGCTATGGACAGGATTTCTACGGTTTTCTGATGCTCCGATGTGTATCCCCCTTCCCTGTTGGCTAATCCAATCATGCCGATGGTTCTGGTTCTACCCGTGCGTTTCAACGGAACGCCGAGGAAACAGGTGAGATTCGGATGTTCTTTGGGGATCTCGACGTGATCAGGGTGGGAGTCAAGGTTGTTGACTATTCGGGATTTTCCCTCCCTGAATGCTGAGAGGGCGATCCCCCTGATTGGCATATTTTTAATCAGCTTCGTGGCTTCTGAACCGGGCATTTTGCAAGCATCCCACCCTATATTACTAATCACAATGGTGTCGAAAAGGCCGGCCTCGTTCAATTCACCGATAAACCCAAACTTACTGTCGGTCAACTTCTCGGCCAAATCGAGACATTTTTGGGCTACCTCGACCTCACTTTCACACATCAAGGTCTCTCGAAATACGGTGTTGATTGCATCCAACCTGTCGCTTTGACTCCGCAATTCGTCCTCGACCCCCCTGCGCTCGAGGATTTCTTTGTTAAGCTCAACAATCGATGTAGTCGTATGTTTCAGGTCTTTAACCATTTTATTGAAGGAATCAGCAAAAAACCCGATTTCATCCTTTGTCTTAATCTCTACTTTTGTGTCCAGTTTGCCTTTGCCTACTTCGGTCATGACGTTTTTC
>CAZWME010000323.1:0-6114 GCA_964634515.1 uncultured Pirellulales bacterium
CATGGTATGCCTTTGCCGTTCGCCAAGACCAACTGCTATCTGCACAGCACCCGCACACCGTGGATCGCCCGCTGGCCCGGTAAAATCAAACCAGGCACTGTGGACAATCGGCACTTTATCTCCGGAATAGATTTTATGCCCACCGTACTCGATGCGGCCGGTTTAGCTAAAACCAATGGTATGGACGGTTTTTCATTTCTTCCCGCCTTGTTAGGTAAGCAACAGGCTAATAGAAACAATGTTTTCACTCAATTCCACCAGACCTCCGGACGAAACCGATATCCAATGCGCTGCATACAGAACCAAAGGTTCGGGTACCTCTTTAATCCGTGGTCCGACAACGAACGGGTCTTTAAGAATGAATCACAATCAGGCTTGACTTTCAAAGCCATGCAGGCCGCCGCTAAAACCAATCCGAAGATTGCCGCCCGTGTTAAACTCTTCCAATATCGAGCTGTTGAGGAGTTTTATGATTTTGCAAATGATCCTGATGCACTGCATAATCTCATCGACAATCCAAAATATAAAAAAGAACTCGACAAAATGCGGAAGGAATTGTTAAAATGGATGGAACGAACCGATGATTCGGCATTCGAGGCATTGAAACACCACAACTCACAAGGAGCTTTGAAAAAATTTATGGCCGAACAGGATGCCAAAAGCGGCAAGAAAAAAATAAAAAAGAAAAAGAGAGCATCTCAAAACAAACTTCTTATAAAATAAAGGAGTCAAAAAAATGAACAAGAAAAATTTAACCAGGCGAGAGTTTTTGGCCGTTGCGTCAACAGGTAGTATCATAGCCGCAACATCGGGCCGAATCGGCGCATACGCAAACGCAAGCAAAACAGCAGGTAAAGCTGCTATTCTCGGCGGCAAGCCGGTCAGAGTTAAACCATTTCACGGTTGGCCTGTTTGGGACAGAAGTGCCGAAAAATCTATTCTATCTGTATTACGCAGCGGAAATTGGTTTCGGGGCCGAGGTACAAAAGTATCAGAATTTGAAAAGAAATATGCAGAATTAATGGGAACAAAGCGATGTTTGGCCACGGCCAATGGTACCACGGCTCTGCTGGTAGCTCTGCACGTACTTGGCGTCGATGCCGGAGATGAGGTTATTGTTTCGCCTTATACATTTATTGCCACGTACAATGTGCTTCTCCTCAGCAAGATACTGCCGGTTTTCGCCGATACCGATCCCGAGACATTCCAGATAAATCCGGACAAAATAGAAGAAAGAATAAACAAAAAGACCAAAGCTATTCTTCCGGTTCACATTCTGGGACTACCTGCAAATATGGACAGAATCAACTCCATCGCCAAAAAACATAACCTGCTGGTAATAGAAGATGCCTGTCAGGCATGGTTAGCCGAATGGAGAGGTAAAAAGTGTGGCACGTTAAGCGACCTGGGCTGTTTCAGTTTCCAGAACTCCAAACATCTCCCGGCCGGTGAAGGCGGAGCCATTGTAGGAAACGATGATGAAATTATGGACAGATGTTACTCTTTCCACAACTGCGGCAGAGCATATGGAAGTGTAAAAAGGACCAGCAGCTACCCCATAAGAGGAAGTAACCGCCGAATGCAGGAATTCCAGGCGGTTATATTAATGTCCCAAATGAAACGACTCGAAAGTGATACGGAAAGACGTAACCAAAATGCCAAATATCTTACTTCGAGAATCAAAGACATCCCCGGCATTCTTCCTCACAAGCTATATAAAGAAGTAACCAGAGCGGCATACCATTTGTATCCATTCCGCTACAAAAAAGAATACTTTAATGACCTTTCGCGGGATAAATTTCTATCAGCACTCAGGGCAGAAGGCATCCCCTGTTCAGGAGGATACGGTCCACAGTATAATGACGGCTTAATTGAAGAAGCATTAAATTCAACCGGCTATAAGAGACTTTATTCGAGAGAGAGACTGAATCAATACCGCAGAGAAAACCACTATCCCGATAACGACCAGCTCTGTAAAGAGGCGGTCTGGTTCGGTCAAAATCTGCTTCTTGGCAGTAAAAAGGATATAGATGATATTGCGGACGCCATATTGAAAACCTATGAGAACAGAGACAAGCTGGCACAGTCAGACAAAAACTCGTCAAAATATAAAAAAGATTCTGTTGCCCTGTAAGACGTAATACAAAGACTTGTTGTTACGAAGAGCGTCATAGCGTTTAGCGTATAGTTTCTTTTTTCTGTACGCTTTACGCTATTCGCTTAATATCATCAGCTTCTTAAAAAACTGTTCCGTACCTGTATAGTATTACGTGCAATTCTTGAAAGGGATAAAAATGAGTAAGATAAAATCAGGCCTGTTAATGACAATTGCCGGTATTCTTTTATGCTCACCCTTTGTGTGCTTAGCCCAATCGTATAAGCCAATCCTCGAAAAAATCGGCATAAATCGTGGAATCTGCGTAGTGCTTGGTGACAGGAGGTGTAAACTTGCTCTGGAACTGGCACAAAACAGCGAACTGCTGATATATGTGCAGTTACGCAATGCAAAGGATCTTGAGAGGGCTTGCAGAATAGTTGATGAAGCGGGTTTTTATGGTACACGCATCTTTGTAGAAAAAGGTCCTTTGACCCGGATACATTTGGCCGACAATTCAGCCGATGCCGCTGTTGTGTTGTTTAAGCTGCCCAAAGAAGTTGAAACGGAAGTGCTTCGTGTTCTGCGTCCCGAGGGTAAGGCCATAATGGGACCCAATAAAATCCTGGCCAAGGGATTTGACGAAGGAGTGGACGACTGGAGCCATCCTTATCACGGCCCGGACAATAATACGCAATCAGAGGATACGGTCATTCGGGCGCCTTATCTGACACAGTTTTTGTCTGAGCCGCGCTATGCGCCGATGCCTCAAGTTGCAGTGGCTTCGGCGGGTCGTACATTCAAGGCGTTCGGACACGTGGCCTTTAAGAGCCGGGAAGAGCCTCTACTTAACAAGCTTGTAGCGTTCAATGGCTACAACGGGACGATGCTCTGGCAGCGGGACCTGGCCGAAGGTGTGATGATTCACCGCAATACAATGATTGCAACACCAACGACTTTGTATGTCGGCGACGATAAGTCCTGCAAGCTAATTGATACGGTAACAGGCCGATTGAAAGGAGAAATTATCCCGCCGGTGGAACAGGCAGGCGGGACGTTCTGGAAGTGGATGGCTCTGGAAAATGGAGTGCTTTATGCCCTTATGGGAGAGCAGGAACAAAGAGACCCAACAAAACGGTGGCACCGTGAATTGCACGGCTGGCCCTGGAACCCGATATCAAAGGGCTTTAATCAACCAGACGGTATCAAGGACAGCGAGAAGGCGTACGCAGCCCATCCTTGGGGCTTTGGTCGAAATGTACTGGCCATTAACCCAAAAACGAAACATGTCCTGTGGAGCTATCGGGAAGATGAGCCGGTGGACGGCCGGGCAATGTGTATGAAAAACGGGCAAATCTACATCTTTCGATTTGGAGCGTATCTGACCTGCCTGAACGCAAAGAACGGTGAGGTCCTATGGCGAAAGACACCTGAGAATGCGGCGGAACTTTTTAAGTCACTCGGAACTTATTCGAATCGTCAGGACTGGCGCACCAACTGGCGAACTACGGATTATCTTCAGTGCAGCGATAAGGCCCTGTACTTTGCCGGTCCACAGGTCGGCAAACTTCTTGCCGTTTCCACCGAAGATGGAAACGTTCTCTGGGAACATCCTTACAGCAACTTTCAGTTAGTCCTTCGAGACGACGGTCTATACGGCCTCAGCGGTCAAAATGACGAAGGCAATCTCAGCAAGAAGTTTGATCCGCTTACTGGAGTGGTATTGGCAGAATTGAAGACAGCACGTCGGGCATGCACTCGGCCAACAGGATCTATCGACGGTATATTCTACCGGGCCAGAGGCGGATCGACACGTTTAGACATAGCGAGCGGGCGTCCGGACTGGATTTCACCTATGCGTCCTCCATGTCACGACGGCGTAACCATTGCAAACGGTCTGCTATACTTTTGGCCCTCGGTCTGTGATTGTCAGCTTACGCTCTATGGCATTACCTGCCTTGCATCTGCGGGTGATTTTGATTTTAAGCCGCATGTAACTGAATCACGGCGTCTGGAGAAAAATATTAGAGATTTGACGAAAGTAGCAAGCTTGCCTGAATCATCGGTTGACTGGCCCACCTTCCGCGCAGACAACACAGGCAGTGCAACAACAGAAGCTGTTATCCCTGAGAAAGCCAGACTACTGTGGACATATAATCCGAAAATTACACCCGCCCCCGGAGTTTCACTTCCCACAGCACCTGTTGCGGCCGGTGGTCTGATATTTACGAGCGGCCCTGACGGCATCGTCCGAGCCCTGGATGCATCCAACGGTCAGCTCCGGTGGAAGGCATACACTGGTGGTGCAGTCCGGTTTCCTCCGACTATCTGGAAGGGTCGTGCCCTGGTCGGCTCAGGCGACGGATGGGTTTATACTTTCGAGGCAAAGACCGGACGCTTGCTCTGGCGGTTTCGTGCAGCCCCGGCGGAGCGCAAGATACCTGTATATGGCTCGCTTCTTTCCACCTGGCCGGCCGCAAGCGGGGTGCTGGTTGAAAACGGCATTGCCTATATCTCCGCCGGCATCGTTAATTATGACGGTACTTATGTTTATGCGCTCGATGCCGCGAGTGGCCGAATAAAATGGCAGAACAATACATCTGGCCATCTGGACCCGTTAGCTCGAACCGGGGCAAGCGTCCAGGGCCATCAACTACTTCACGACGGCAAACTTTACTTAGCCAGTGGTACATCTCTGTCGCCGGCTGTCTATAATATTTCAGATGGAAAATGTCTTAACAACCCATCCATTCTCCGGCAGCTTGCACAGAACAATGTTTTTACATCGCAAAGCCCTCGGGGCTGGGAGCTTTCTCTACTCGGTAACCAAGTTGCAGCCTGTGGCAAGCCATTCTATGCACACCCGAAGTATGATGTCTTCGACACCACGGTCTTTAACAAGGTTTTTCTTGCAACAACCGGTGGACAAGACATTGTGTGGGTAAGCCGCCAGAAAAACAAGAGGGTTTTATGCTTTGACCAGATTGACAGAGAGTTATTAAAAAGAAAGATGGCGCAGCCCGGTAACCGTTTTAACCTTGATTGGAACAGATTTGGAATCAGCGATAAACCGTTATGGAGTTATGACTGCAAAAACAGTACCGCCCTTGCAGCTTGCAGCAATGCCGTGGTAGTTGCAAAGAAATCAGAGATTGTAGCCTTGAATCTCAAAGACGGCAGTGTCCTTTGGTCTAAAGACGTACCTTCAGCTCCGGTTAGCTGGGGCCTGGCCGTTGACCGTGATGGCCGTGTAATAGTAACTCTTGAAGACGGGCAGATTCTGTGCTTTGGTCAAAGAGTATTTGCCTTAAGTCAAAATGGAACAACAAACTAACTTTATCGTTATGTAAAAACCGGTACTCGATTTTTAAACTGATGGTAAAAATCTTGAGTGAAGATTAGCTTGATGACAGAACTTTTACGGCGATTTTACATGCTTGCGCTGATACTGCTCTTTTTCGGAGCAGGGTGCTTCAATGACAAACCTTTGCCCTCACAATCGGGCGAAAAATATACTAAGCAAAATGCACTTGGTATGATACGAACCAGCCGTAAGGGACTGGCACCCGTATATGCTCCTTTGGCCGAGCAGATTGTTTCAGATTTCGGCTTGAGCGAAAAGGACGGTATCGGAATTGACTTAGGAAGCGGTCCCGGCACGCTTATTGTCGAATTGTGCAAGCGCACACGAATACATTGGATTAATGCCGACATCAATCCGAATTTCTTTCCAAATTTCTACAGGCAAGCAGAGGAAAACGGCGTTGGCGAACAGGTCAGCGCCATCTTTGCCGATGCACATTCTCTTCCTTTTCGGGATAATTATGCAGATATAATCGTTTCCAGAGGTTCATATCACTTCTGGGAGGACAAGGTGCTGGCGTTCAGCGAGATATATCGCGTGCTCAAACCTGGCGCGGTGGCTTACATCGGACGGGGCTTCTCAAGAGACCTGCCTGTTGAAACGGCAAAAAAGATACGAGCAAAACAGGGCAAAAAAATGAAATATAATGTAGACG
>CAZWME010000324.1:0-6110 GCA_964634515.1 uncultured Pirellulales bacterium
AGCACGGGGGACTTTGGATCCCTAAGCCCAGGTTCGAATCCTGGCTCGGCAGCTTTTTCGAGCTTCGGTGAGGGCATCGCGGCAGGTCAGAGGAGTATCCGGTAGGCTTAGGGCTTTTCGCCCTTTTTGGGAGTTAAAAGGCAGCGGAACGAAGATTCCCCGATAGCTCAATGGTAGAGCGAGCGGCTGTTAACCGCTAGGTTCGAGGTTCGAGTCCTCGTCGGGGAGTTTTGGAAAGCGACAAGGTGCAATTCTGGACTTATGTATTGGAGAATCCTTTGGGCCGATTCTATATAGGCTCGACGGCGAATCTGTCTGTACGTCTTTGTCAGCACAACGATTCGTCATCTGGTTCAGACAAGTATGCCCCGAAAAACGGCCCTTGGGCTCTGGTTTGGAGGGAGGCTTTTCCAACCAGGTGTCAGGCAGTACAGCGTGAGAGACAAATCAAAAGGATGAAATCGGCCAGGTGGATACGTGAGAATCTGCTGGACCCTTAGAGCGAGTCCCGATGTACATCGGGATTAACCGCTAGGTCGTAGGTTCGAGTCCTACTCGGGGAGTTTGGAAATTGTGGGTGGTCCATTCTGGGTATACGTGCTTGAGAATCCCGCAGGCCGATTCTATGTGGGCTCCACGAGCAACCTGTCTGAACGAATCAGACGGCACAATCCATCCTCCGCCGAACACCAGGGTTCCAAGTACACCCACAAGAATGGGCCATGGGAGTTGATGTATTATGAAAGCTGCCAGACACGAAGCGAGGCCATGGCCCGCGAAAAGTTCATAAAGAGCCGCAAATCCGCCACATGGATCAGACGGTACCTACTCAACAGGTAGAGCGAGTCCCGATGTACATCGGGATTAACCGCTAGGTCGTAGGTTCGAGTCCTACTCGGGGAGTTTTGGGCTGTAAGTCAATATAATACATAGACTTAATATGTCACCCCTTCATTGTGGTTACCTTTCATCTAAAGTTAGATTCGCAACATTCAGCTATTCAATCTTCATCAAGTTGTCACTCTGTTATTTCCTTGAAAATTTCGCTTCTGAAGCTTAGATTTCTCTTAGCGGTTAAAGTAAAATTGCTGCTTGGCATGTCTTATATATGATATTGGTCAATTGTCCTTTTTGAAAAGGATCAGAAGCTTTGGAAGATAAGCTGCTTATCTGGAAGTTGAATCACGGCAGTGCCGATGCCCTGTGCCGGATCTACGAGAAATACAGAGACGATCTGGTTCGGATAGCGGCCGGGCTTTTGAATAATATGAGCGTTGCCGAAGACGTGGTGCAGGAGGTCTTTCTGACGCTCGTGCGTTCTGCTGGCAGATACGAAATCAGAAAGAACCTTAAGGGATATTTGACCACTTGCGTTGCCAACAAGATACGCGATTTAAGCAGCAAGAAAAGTGCACAGAATCCGGTTAGCCTGGATGATATTGATCCTGCAGCTTCGGATTCAAAAGGGCCCGACCAATGTGTTGCATGCGACGAAGAATTTGAAAACGTCTACAAAGCTATAAAGCAATTACCGTATGAGCAGAAAGAAGCTGTTGTCCTGCATCTCCAGGGAAGAATGAAATTCAGGGAGATAGCCGAATTGCAGGGGATATCTATCAAGACAACCATGAGCAGGTATAGTTACGGACTCGATAAACTGCGGTCCATGCTGAATAGTGAGGTTAAAAGATGAGACCGGCAGATGAGATAAAACAATTAGTGAAAGATGCGAAAGTCATCATTGATCCAGCGGTCAAGAGAGACGCTCTTAAGGAGCTTATTGACGAGTTGGAGAAACCCGAGACAATCCGTTCGGTCGAGACAAAGCCGAATGTGTGGAGAATAATCATGAAGAGTAGAACAATAAAACTGGCCGCCGCAGTGGTGATAATGATAGCGGTCCTTCTCGGCCTGCCGTTTCTGCCAAAGAGTACGACAAGCCCGACCCTGGCAGAGATCCTGGTGAAAGTCGAGCAGGCCAAGGCGTATATATACAAGATGAATGTGAAGGTAACCGGTCCTATGATGCCGGGGTGGCCCATGGGTCAGGATATGACAGGCACGGTTACCATCTGGAAAGACCTCGGCGTGAAAACAGAAATGGAAATGATCGACCCTAATACCGGGGAAACGACTAGGCAGGAGAACTACATTATTTTCGAAGAGAAGCTCATGGTCATGCTTATGCATGAGAAGAAGCAGTTTATCCGGACGGAATTCAACGACGATCTGGCCGCGAGAATGAAGAAGCAGAATAACGACCCGCGTGAACTGGTCAGGCAAATGCTTGGCGTCAAGTACACCGAGTTGGGCAAGTCGGAAATAGACGGCGTTGAGGTCGATGGCTTCGAGACGACCGATCCGGGTATCTCCAGCGGCACTACGGGCGATGTCAAAGTTACGCTGTGGGTGGATTCGAAGAGTTGGCTGCCCTATCTCGCTGAGATGGATATGAGCATAAACGAGCAAACGCGGAGCCGAAGTACGTTCTACGATTACCAGTGGGATGTTCCGGTGGAAAAGTCGGAGTTTGTGCCGGTCATACCGGATGATTACGAGGCCCTCTTTGAGGGCCAGAAGTGGCCTGAAATGACCGAAGAGGCTGCGATTGAAGGTTTGAAGCTGGTTGCCGATCTGGTGGGACGTTATCCGAAGCAGGTTAGTATTGTGGACCTGATGGCCGAAATCTCGCCGATTATGTTCGAGCATATTAAAAAGGGGCTGCCGGAGGATACGACGGACACCGAACTCGAGACTAAGATGGTGGAAGCGTTACGGCCGGTATACCCGATCGGGCTGTTCTATATGGCACTGGTTGAAGACAAAAAGGAGCCGGTCTATTACGGCCAGACTGTCGGCCCGGACGACGTGGAGGCCGTCCTGCTGAGATGGAAAATCTCGGACGACCAATACCGAGTAATCTTCGGCGACCTCAACACAATGGACGTCACAGCCGAGCAGCTTGCGGAACTCGAAAATTAGACTTGCAGAAAATAGGGATAATGAGCGGGGCCGAGCCGATTTCGAGCTTGGCCCCGTATCTTTTTTTCCGCCTCATAGGCGGATATCAATCAACCGATCCCAAGTACCGATCTAACCACTCAAGAATATCTTTTCTCATTTCTAAAAGTGACGAACCCATCAGAATATGCCCTCCAGGATAGGTGATGTGCCTCTTGTGTTCTGCTGGCGTTCCTAATAAATTGTAAAATGGTACCTGGCGAGTTTCAAAAGGATAGAGAGGATCTTCTCTTCCGTTCACCATGAGGATCGGAATCTTTCTTTGAGGTTTGGTGGTTTTAGTGGGTGCCTTGAATTACTGCGGAATTTTGGCTTGTAAATCTTTATTTAGCAGAGACTGATCACAACAGCCTTCAATATAGTTATCATCCATCTAAGGCTATATTCTCAATGACAAGTGATCCAATCCCCATCTATAGATAACTTCTATAAAACCGAGGAGTTATCTCTTTTTTTCGTGCCGACTTTTTAACCTGTTATGAATCCCCGACCGGTGTGGTCGTAAGTTCGAAGATATCCCCTGCAATTAACTACTGGAGACAAAAGCCAGATCCGTTTCTCAGTTCAAAATCACAGTTTCGACCTTGGCAACGAGGACATAGAGGAACAAGAACGCCGTATTGTCCGGATATAACCCTGTTCCGGCGTGAACTATGGGGAGTTTCCAAGCTGGGCATCAATCCAGGCAGTTCGCCTTGCCAGCCAATCCTTAAGATGGTTTATCTCCCCCTGAAAACTGCCAAAGCGAGGAGCGGCATTGCGCCATTTATTAAAGTTCCGGACCTGTGCCTCCTTCAGCTCATTGCCCATCGAGTCTATGAGAGCGTTGATATTTTCGGTGCTAAAGGGTCCTTGCCTTAATTCAAACCACCGATCGACATACTTCTGCCAGAAATCAGGGTCCTCGAAAAGTCTGTCCCACCATATGTAATTCAGATAATCGGTACCATCTCCGGTTCCGTGCCAACTTTCCGGATTATTGTCGCGGCCATCGGTAGAATCGAGTGAACGATCAAAGTCCCAGAGCGGTCCCATTTCGAATTTGCCGTTACGCGCTTTATGCAGGTGCGTACTTAGGCGAAGAGCGTCCACATTCATGGCAAGCATATTTAGCAGGTTGTGGTCTATGAAGGAAGCTACATCGATGAAGCGGGCATAACCAATATGAGGGTTCGTAAAATTTGTCCCGTAGAGGGCATCTTCAAAATCGTCCAGATAGCCTCTGATCCATGCTGACTGAGCCGCAGTGATATCATCCTCTTTGGGGTCCACGTAACATAGTGTCCCGTCACCATATGTTGGATTTCCTCTGGAAGTACGAAAGCCTGAGTCACCCGAGTCGGGCCGGTCGATTTTCAGCATGTACCCGCCGGTTATCGCAGGGACAGTACTGTCCCATGGGTCGAGCTTTTGAACATTAACGCGCTCATCGCCTCGTTTGATCTTCTCCATGAATATATAGATCCCGACATAATCATCCGACGAGACCTTACCGTTGCCTGTATTAAGGTACATCTCGACAAATCTGGTGCGGACCGCATATCTTCCGATCTGATTACTCAATTCAAATATAAAGGCATTATTAATGAGGACACGATCAAAGTTGTAAGGAGCATATAATATCCAATCGGATTCGGCAGGTAAGCCGAAAATTGAAACATCTTTGTCCTGATTATCTTCATCCCATACTTCGAAACCGTAAGAATGCTTGGGCGCACCCGACGTACTTCTGCCGCGAGTTTTGATCCCGGCCCGTCCGGCAAAATCAGCAGGATCGGTAATGTGCGCACGACCATCTACATCAGTATCAATGAAAACTGAAGAGACCCCTTTGTAAACTCCATAGATTATGCTCTGGCGATTCGTATCAACTATGACAATCGGCAGGTCGGAACTAAAGCTCTGAACATCATTAGCCAGCGCGATGTAAGTATGGCCGACCACAGGGCCTGGCGCCTTTCCACTCTCATATGCGCGGGCCAGTACCTCGACTGTATCGTTGATTGAGAAAGGACCGACATATCGTCTTGATTGTTCAGTTGGTTTGGTTCCGTCAAGCGTATAGCGTATTTGGGCACCGGCAGAAGAGACCGTTAATCCCAGAGAGAAAGAATTTGTAAAAGTACCCCCCGGATGGGAAAATTGCGGACTCTCAGAAATGCCGGAGTAACCTTGCTTGTTAGCATTACCCGGCGTGGGATTAGTGAAAAACTGCTTCTGGTTCGCATAGAAGCCGTAGGATATATCATCCTCCTGCGGTGGATAACCATACTTGTCTTCATCGTACATATACTCTGTAAACTCGTGCGCTATCCGGCCATTCGGATTCACCAGTGCCAGATATTCACCGTCTGAGGCCAGTTTGAAGTTAGTGTGATAACGGCCGTAATCATCCTGATATGGAAAATTTTCAGCATGATCGATATCTTCAATACCCGAGGCATAGACAACTAAGTAGCTGCCGGGTTCCAGAGACACATCGGCAAGAGGCCACTTAGTCAAATAACTATCTTCATCCGTCAGGCTCCAACCGTTCAGATTTATCGATTCCTGAGAAGTATTATGAATCTCAATCCAGTCCGAAAAGACTTCTTTACCTTCAACACGAGTTGAATATGTACCTTTGTTGTTTGCCATGATCTCGTTAATCAGCAGATCAGAATCCGGAAGTTGAGCATACGTTCCACCATTGGTAACTATCCGGTTTTTATGAATTTGGACTTTCTTACTTGGGGGTCTGATCCAGTTATCTACAATATTAAACTCCACCGTATGAATCCCCGGGATAAGGTTTTTCACTAAGTCGCCACTGTCTTGCCAGGTTCCACTATCCAGCCGCCACTGTGCGCCGTCGGCAATGGCTTGCGGCGGAGAGATAATTATCCGAAGGGAACCGGCCCAGTCCTCTTGCCAGTTCTCTGCTAACAGGGCGAAATCAACCAGATTGACACCATCATTACCCACCAGATCGGCACATCCAAGGGGATAATCCGAGCAGCCTGGAGGATTCAACCATTGCTCGACAAAAGCCGCCAAATCAGAAAAATTGACTTTGCAGTCCCCGGACAAATCACTTAGCGGACAATCCG
>CAZWME010000325.1:0-6099 GCA_964634515.1 uncultured Pirellulales bacterium
TACAAACTGTGCTGCAAAGACGGCCCAGTCATCGACAGCAATGAAGTAGTCTTTTAAGAAATATTTAATAGATGCACCCACTCATCCCATCATCATTTGAGCATCGCACGGCGGAAAAACAATTCAGAACTGCCATTCCAGCGAAACTTGTCCCTTCGCGAAAGCGGGGAGTAGGAATCCACATGAGTTTCAAGTTACGACCGACTGGTAACGCTTACGCTACCGCAGCCGTTTCCTCTTCGAACTCGCCGAATTTGACGCTTATCTTCTTGCTCACCCCCCGTATCTGCATCGTTATCCCGAACAGCACATTCGCAATGCTCATCGTGCGTTTGGCATGTGTGATTACTATGAACTGCGAATCCTTTTGAAAATCCCGCAGCAGCATATTGAAACGTTCGTTGTTCGCCTCGTCCAAAGCCGCATCAACCTCGTCGAGGAAACAGAACGGCGACGGCTTCGTCTTGAAAACCGAAAACAGCAGGGCAAGCGCCGTCATCGACTTCTCACCGCCGCTTAGCAGCGATATGCTCCTCGTTTCTTTGCCGGGCGGGCGGGCTATAACCTCTATCCCCGCTTCGAGAATGTCCTCAGCGTCCTCAAGCATTATATCCGCCTTGCCCCCGCCGAACAGCTTGCGGAAAATCTCCTGGAAATGTCCCCGTATCTCATCAAATGTCTGCTGAAATTTCTCTCTGCTCTTTTTATTAAGCCGGCTGATCAATTGCTGCAGTTGCCCCCTGCTGCTGTTGAGGTCATGGACCTGTTCGCTCAAGAAGTCATGCCGTTTTTCGAGTGTCTCCTGCTCATCTATCGCGTCGATATTCACGTTCCCGAGCCTCTCAATCTTGCCCCGAAGCTCGGCTATCTCTTCTTTGACCTTGTCCCAGTCAACATCTTCCTGGCTGTAATTTTCATAAGCCTCGGCCAAATCAATCTGCAACTGCTCCTGCACCCTCTCGATCAAATCCTGCTGCTTCACCTCCAACTGGCTCAATTCTATTTTAAGCTCGTTAATTTTATGCTCGGTATCTTCTTTCTCGGCGCGCCTGAGCCGGACAAGCTCTTCCGCCTGTTTTCGTTCTTCCAAAAGCCTCTCAACCTCTTTATGCAGTAATCTGCTGCTCTCCTGGCTCTTTTCTTTTTCGACAAACAGCTCCGAGACCCCCGCCTCGCAGTTAAGAATGTCACGCTGGGCCTGGGCCAATTGCTCGCTGCAGTTTTTAATCTCATCCTGCGCCGTCTCCCCGGCCGACCGGTTCTCCTGCATCTGGATTTGAAGGCTCGCGGTTATCTGCTTCAATGCCTTACTCTGCTCGGAAACCTGACCCAAAGCCACCTTCAAATCGGTAAGCTTGTTTACCAATGTCTGCTGCTGTTCTTTTTGCTCGGTATATTTCGCCTCAAGCTCTTCTATGTGCGACGTCCTCTGACTGTTTACCTCTTCCAGTTCCTCTAATTTCTGCTTCGAGTCGTACTCCTTCTGAACCGACTGTGCTATCTGTTCGGCAAGCATATCAATCTCATTGGCCAGCAACGGCTCTTCCTGTCTGAGCCGTTGGATATTCTGCTCTATCAGGCTGAGCTTCGAGCCTACCTGCATCTTTTCCGTGTTCGCCTCATACACTGCCGTCCGCAGATCTTTACACAACTCATCCAGATGTGATTTCGTCTGATTGTTTTTAGCAATCCGGCCTTCAATCGCTTCGATTTCTGTGGCTATATTGGCGATGGTCTCCTGAAGCTGACGAAGACGGCTTTTGCGCGATATTAAACCGCTCGCTCTGCCCAAAGGCCCCAGCTTTATCATCCCGTCGCTGCTTAAGAATTCACCCTTCAAAGTAACAAACTTAATTTCATCCGGCACACTCCCGGCCAGCTCTACAGCCTCTTGCAGAGACTCGACAACTAAGGTCTTGCCGAGAAGCTTCCAAACCAGTGCCGCGTATTTACTGTCGAACTTTACGAATTCAACAAGCCTGCCTTTAACACATTCGAATCCGGACCAGTCATTTGTATCTACAAACGGCTCTACCTTATCAAGGCTTATGAAATTTACCCTGCCGTCAAGTTCTCGAATCCTCTCAATATCAGCTAACATCCTGCCCGTGCTGTTGATTACAAGCGCATCAGTCTGCCCTTCGAGCACCGCCTCGACTGCATTCGCATATTCGACGCCGGTTTCTATCGTTTCCGCCAATATTCCTTCGACGTAATCGAATTTGCTATCAATCGCCCTCTCCTGCAATATGTTCTTAACGCCCGCTTTAAGCCCTTCACGCCTTTTCTCCATATCTGTCAATATCGTCAGCTCGCTGTTCAGCGCGCTCCGCACCTCTTTACTGTGGGCTAACCGTTTATTGTCCGCTGTCAATGTTTTGTTGAGTTCTTCGCCTTTTGTGCGCTTGGATTCCAAACTCTCCTTTAGTTCACCCAACACCTTTTCAATATCATCCTGACGCGCGTTGTGCTGTGCCTTCTCGGTCAGCAGCCCCTCTAATTCCGCACGGGCTGTTTCCGCCCGCCCCGCAAGACGGTCTTTCTGGCTCGATAAATTGTTGCGATAAACCGAAATGCTCTGGACCTCGTTATGAAGCTGTGCCGTCCTCCTTACTATGTCGATAATTCCCGATTTCTCATCTTCAAGATGCGCCTCTAATGATGTACACTCGGCATTCACTTCCTGGATGGCTTTTCGGATTTGCTCAACCGCCCCGCTTTTCTCTTCCAGCATCTTTTCACAGTTCGCAAGCTCACTGCTGTATTGTGCCGAGTTTTGCTCGAATAGCTTCTTCTGCTCCCGAAGTTTTTCAATCTTCTCGCGCGCGGATTCCTCTCTTTCCTGCAGCTCGGAAATCCTCACCCGCAAAAAATCAATTCTTTGAAGAAGCTGCTCGATTTTGCTGCGAGCTGAAACAAGGGAATTGTCCGTCTGGCTCAGTTTATGCTCTGTCTCTATTATTTCTTCGCCCAGATTGCTTACCAGGCTGTCCTGCTTTGCCACTTCCGCCGCCAGGGCCCCGAACTGTTCACTCACCTCGTCAAGAATGACCCCCTTGTCCTTCATCTGCGTACGGTTCTTTGCGTATTCGACAAGAGAATAGCTGACTTGAAGCTCTTTGAGCTTCTGAGTATATTGCAGGTAATTCCTTGCTTTACCCGCCTGCAGCTTTACACTGCGAAGCCTCTTGGCAATCTCGCCTAAAATATCCGCAAGCCGAAGCAAATTCTGTTCCGTTCGTTCTAATTTACGAAGGGCTTCTTTTTTGTGCGCCTTATACTTGCTTATCCCGGCCGCTTCTTCGAAGATAAACCTTCTGTCAGTCTTCGATGCGCTTACTAAATACTCTATCTGACCCTGCTCGAGTATCGAATAAGCCCTCGTCCCTATACCCGTATCCATAAACAACTCTTTAATATCCTTAAGCCGGCAGATTTTGTTGTTTATACGATACTCGCTTTCTCCGCTCTTATATATCTTTCGTGTTATCTGGACCTCTTCAGCATCGATCGGTAGCTTACGTGTACCGGTTCCCTCGGGGTTGGATATAAACAGACTCACTTCCGCCGCTCCCAGAGGCTTTCTGCTGCTGCTGCCGCCGAATATAACATCCGCCATGTGACCGCTTCGCAAGCTCTTGACACTTTGCTCTCCAAGTACCCATTTTACCGCATCCACAACGTTGCTTTTACCGCAACCGTTGGGACCGACTATAGCAGTTATCGGACAATCGAAAATAAAATCCGTCTTGTCCGCAAAACTCTTAAACCCGTTGAGTATTATTTTTTCAAGTCTCATCTCTTGTCCTGTTGTTAACGTCCGGTAACTATTTATAAAATATAAACGTACTGCTTTTAGTCAAATATGCAATATTGTTATCGGCCGAAGGACTGTTTTCTCTTGATAATTAGCCGATTTTTGGTAAGGCTCCTGCCCAAAACTCCGCTTTTAATGCACCCTTGTCACACATCCGCTTCAAAAGTGCTATAATATCCGCGTAAGGAACACCTAAGCCTCCCCGGCCAGGCTTATCTTCCTCTGCGGGCTTTTCACAAAACGTTCGGATAATGTCACTAAGTTCAAATGAACTCCTCAATTGAGCCACCACTCCCGGACGGTGGGGATGTTTGCGGATTATCGAGACATAGCCCTGACCGGACGGGGCGTTAATTGTTATATTGCCGTCCTCTGAACGCACAAAAATCCCGCTATTGCAATATATCGGGGCGCCGAATAAAGCGATTCGTGGCTGTCCGCTGCGAGATACAAAAATTGCCTTCTGTTCGGTTTGCGCTATTTGTTCCAAATAAAAATTACTTCCGACAAGCTCTTGTGTCACGGCAATATCGCCTAATTTCCGCAACTGCTCGTAAGCGGCCAGCCTCAAGCGAAAATCATCGTCACGCAGCAGCCTCTGCGATATTCGGGCCGCATCGTTACGTCTGGCCCCGGCGGTTATGGACTCAAGGGCCTCAATTCGATAAGCTGATTTTACGTCCATAGCTATCTGCCTGAGAGTCATCAGGCCCGCGTCACTGCCAAGATTAAGCATACATCTGGCGGCTCGCAAACGTACCCGCTCATTCGATACCGTAAGCAAAGTATTCAGTCCGAGGAGACTTTGATTGCCTATGGCCTCAAGAGCTGTTTCACTCGCATCCGCGTCCTGCAAAGCGGCAAGTTTTCTGATAAATATCTTTATTCTCTCGTTGATAATTTCCGTGCTCTGCGTAAGATATGTCGCCTTCATTATCGAAATGAATCTTTGCTTTTGCTCTCGATATTTAGCCGGAACTGTAACCTCAAGCCTGCCGGGCAAAACCACCTTCGCTGTTACGTCACCGAAAAGTTCGTTCACGCGGTTTCGAATATTGTTTGTCATCCTTAAATCGGGCTCCTGAAGTTCCAGAGTTATCTTGTACTCATCAAGAACCTTTCCTCCGGCTAATACATATCCGGCCCTTTTATTGCTTTTCGATGTGCCGAATTTATCAAAATACACCGTCCCTTTTGCTTCGGCAACAACCCTCGTAGTGATACCGAAGGTCCCCACAGACTTCAGCTCCGTACCCAGCAGCCATCCTCCCTCAAGAGATGTGGTCTGTGTACCATCTAATGCGGATACCCTGACATCGAAATTCTCATTCCTCGAAGCCACCGTGGGCATTATCCCCTCTACCAGTACCACCGCCGTATCGGAACCACCGATAAATCTCGAAACGTCTATTCTCCTTCCGGGAAACAGCGTCTGTACATGTTGCCCAAGATACGTCCTGATCTGTGGAGGACATTCCCCCGAACCCGTACCCATCAATCCTACTACCAAACCGTATCCTTCGAGTTTAACCGATTCCGGCCAGGACATCTCCACCAGCGACCCTATCGTCAGACCTAAATCTATCGCAGGTATTAGGCCCTTCGACCCCCTGCCGCCCCCCTCACCACAGCCGCCTGTAAAGCAGCCGACAAGCACCGCTGTTATCAAAAAAAACTTTTTTAGAATGACAATATTCATCCGGCCGGACACCTCAAAAAGCTTAATTTACCGCTAAGAAATCATTCTAAATATTACTCCGTCAAATCAAGTCCGTCAAGTCTAATCTTACAACAGCAACCAAACCCCTTAAACATTGGCTAATAACGCATCAAACCGTTCATTTGCCGCTGATATGTATTGTTCATCAGATATTAAAGACTTTTCCAGTTTAGACCTCGTTTCTTCCGAAAGCCGTTGCTTCTCTACTATTTCCATGCCCGATGTTTGAAGAAGCTTTTTATATTTAGTGATTACAGGCTTCAAAATCAGCGGCGCCTCTCGCAAAATAGCACCACCGCTTCGATATATTTCACCGATGACCTCCGAACGCATATTTCTCGCTACCCTTTTGAACAACAACTCGAGAACCTGGAAATGACTCTGCTCCGGAAAACCACAGTTCGATATGACAACTAATTTCGCTCGCTTTTCAGACCTGCTTATATGCACGCACTCTCCACCTTCGTCTTTTTCGAAATGCGGATCAAGCCCCGCAATAAGCCTGTCCATAAAATTTTTCATAATTCCCGTGACATTATCAACATAAAGCGGCGTTGCAAAA
>CAZWME010000326.1:0-6096 GCA_964634515.1 uncultured Pirellulales bacterium
ACGCTATAATAACGATTACCATCAGAAGTTCTATTAAAGTGAATGCATTTTCTTTGTACATTTTTAGGATATCTTTAATAATCCTTAAACTTTCTCATCCAATAGGGCCAGTCTTCATGCTGAACACCGCCGGCCTTGGTCCAAGGGCCGGCTGTGTTATACTCCTCGTACCATTTCAGAGTCCACAACTCTTTGAGTCCAATTCTCCTGACGGACCAGTCCATGAACAGGCCATTGATGTGTTCATTGTGCCTGTTGATACAAAAGGCTTTGGCCCCATTTATGTAGAACGGAGTCCCGGGTCGCGGTGGGTCTTGGGCGAAACTGTGGTGATTCCTGATGCTCGGTGTCCCGGAGTCGAGAATTAATGGAATGTTGGCCAAACCTTTGACGGGGTACGTTTCCACTACCCGTGACCAGCCGAATGGTGGAGTGACGATACGGTAGTTACCGCTGTTGTTGAAACCGTAGCTGCCGCGGAACCACGGGGGCGGACTCACAATTTGCCATGCTTCAAAAGTTGAACCGCTCGAGTACCGTATTCGCCAGTTTTTGGAACTTATAAGGCTTTCTGCTCTTTTCGGCCCTGGTCTTACAGCCATGGGACAACAGGCTATGCCCTTGGTTTTGAGATTGTGATAGACCGGAGGTTTGTTAGGGTCGCCATCCGGTAGCCATGAACTCCGGAAAAGCCACCACGGGTTCATCGAGACTCTGGGAATCCGTCCCTCGTTCTCGTCGGCGTACAGCGCCAGTACAGTTCCCCACTGCTTCAGGTTCGTCTGACAGACAAGCGCCCTGGCCTGGTTTCGGACGCGTTGGAACGTGGGCACCAGGATCGCTATCAATAACGCTATAATAACGATTACCATCAGAAGTTCTATTAAAGTGAATGCATTTTCTTTTCGCATTATGGTTCGTTGTCTTTTACTGTTTACAGTATTTTCTGTGTTTTAAATCTTCCTCGAACTAATATCCCAGCCTGCCCCAGGTGGCCTTTTGCAGCCTTTGCAGGTCATACAAGCCGTCTTCGGTCTGTGGTTCAAATCTTCCGTCTGTGAAGCTACCGCCAGGTAATGTGGCACGTATCATGTCCATGGTTTCGGCACCCTTCCATTTCCAGTACTCCACATGCTCATCAGCCATAGAGAGAGTCATGCCCTGGTTGTGGTGAACAAAAGGAATACCGCCACCTAAAGTCCAACCAGGATGAGCGTAGTGAACCTGAAAAGCATTTCCCATCGCGGGGCTGTTGCCATAGTCCACAAAGATCGCACGTTTTGCAGCGGATGAGCTGACAATATCCGTAAGCTTCCTGATCCATAATACTGTGCGCCCGATTCGTTTGCTCCTGAAGAGGCCCTCACGTGTCTCGTCCGGACTATCGCCGTTGGCTGCACAAACAATTGCGTACGTGACGGGACGGCCGGGGCGGCTCCGGGGGCAGCGGTAGACGCCTGCATCCTTCAGGTAGGCCCACAACGCGCCAGCGGGACGCCGACTGCTCGCATCGTTAGGGTCGGATGTCGAGAAGCTTGGCACATCCACCCAGGGGCGACCCCATTGGTCCCAGGAAGGACCTCGCGCCCTGCCATTAACAAGGTTCTCGTCGTTGTCTTCGGCGTACAGAATCCACGCCAGGGTGAACTGCTTGAGGTTGCTCAGACAGACTATACGCTGGCTTTGTTCTCTGGCAGTGCGCAGCATAGGAATGAGCAGCGCCATTAGGAGCGCTATAATGGAAATCACCACCAAAAGCTCTATGAGCGTAAACGCTTTTAGTTTGCGCATTACAGTTTCCCTTCTTTATCGAAGAAGGTTCTTCCAAACCGTCGTCTCAGTAATAGCTCTTTATTTAAAAAGTCCATATCCTCTTCAATTTGTTACACTTTTTTTATGAAATAGCTTGTGTACCCGCTCTTAGTTGTTTTTTCAGACCAATAGAGGCATCATGTGAAAGCCGGTTAATGATTTACCGGCTGATTCAGCGTTCTCCGGGGCGGTTTATTATCAGCCTCTATTAATAAGTTCAACGAAATCGTCAAATTTGACGCGATTTTTTAAAATTCTTTGCTGATTAAAGAGAAAATCAGTCGAAATTCACGATGCGGTCAATGCAGTGCTTTTCGCGGCAGGTAAAAAATACCCGGTCCGATGCCATCGCCGCCGGGGTAAGGCTCGCCGGTTTGAGGTACTTTGATAACTCTCATAGCTATCGTATCCGAGGCGGAGTAACTTTCTACGTGTCCATCTGTGTAGCCGGCGTTCAGCTTGATTTCCGGCGCACCTGAACCGACGCTGTTTTTGTCAGACCAATACGCCGAGGAACACGGCCCCCCTTCTGTGATTGAAGCTCCCGGAAACCTCTCACAACTGCCGTAGGAGTTTGGGTTTCGAAAATGGTCGTAACCAAAGTAATCACTCACAAGCAGGTTGCTCTGCCAACTGCCCCCTGTGGAATTTCGAGGCCCTTTGAAAAGATAGTCCCTGTCTGCGATATAACCCGTATAATTCCAGTAGAAGCAATACGTCCCGCTCAACGCATCCTTCACAGGCGGCGTTTGCGGATTGTCCCACTCATCGCCGGCATTCCAGGCATCCTGAAGGTACATGTATCTTCGAGGCGCGTTAGGACAGAACATAGTGCCGGCATCTTCGATATAATTTTGCAGGTAGGCACTCATGGAACGATACGTACGGGGGCTGCGCGCACGATAACCCGTCAACATCATCGGTTCCTGCCAATTCCAGTTCAACAACTCGTCCCCTAAGGTCGCAATCGATTCCGGATACTGCTGGTCATTATCTTCAGCAAACAGGCTCACTGCCCTGACAATCTGGCGCTGGTTGCTCACCCCAAGCAGCTTTCGGGCCTGTTGCCTGGCCTGACTCAGTGCCGGCAGCAAAATACCTGCCAGCATAGATATTACGGAAATCACCACTAAAAGCTCGACCAGAGTGAATCCCATTAGTCCTAAGGACTCCTTACGGAGAAACCTTCCGCTTTCCCAATCAGGAATCTCAGTTTCCACCGGGATGAATCCTCTATTCCGCATCTTTCTTTTCACACAATGTCTTCCTGCATGAAAACTAACAATTTCTGCGCCGTTTCGGCGCACATTTTACTCCACATTCGCACGCATGATTCTCTTCATATTATATCTATTGCTGAATTAACTCTCAACAAAAATATTTTAAATACGCTACTGTCCTGGCTGTCTTGGCTGTATTGGAGTTAATTCCGCCGGCAGTTCCTCAGACCACATTGTCTCGTTGCCGTATAAATCACAGGCTTTAACGCGGAAATGATGGTTTTGTCCGCTTCGACCTACTGTAACGCTGTATGTGTTGGAGATTTGCCAGCCGCTGCTGTAAGCAGGTTCGGTAGTACACTCGAAGAAATACTCTACCGGTTCGCTTTCATCTATTGCTTCGAGAGCCGTCATCCGGGACAGGTAATCGAATTCTCCATCTCCACCGTAGGCTTCTATCGGCGTGCCGTCCGGGGCCCACTGGGCCGGGTTAGGCTCGGGGGCAATTATGTCCTCCGGGAGCATCCAGTCGGATGGAGGCAAACTGGCCTGGGCTGTTCCACCGAAGGCTCCCATGTTGATGCGCTGATTTGTACCATAAATATTGTCAATATCTCGCGGTACGCTCATCGGCTCGTCGCCTAAAGGTGAATCAGGGTCACCGGCATCTACACATCTGCTGGTAACGTTGTCATATGTCCAGGATTCGCTGTTCATATTCCATCGCCAGCCTTCGCTCTTCAGGTGGTAATCGCCGTTGGCCGCATCTACAAAGAGCGGATCGCCGCTTATATTCCCTAAGCCCGGGGCCCCGCTTTCGATACAGCTATAGCGGGCCTGGCACTGGAACAGGTCACCGTCTTTGTTGTTCCAGAAAATACAATTACTTATGTCGGGATTCGAATTCTCATAAGCCGCTATGCCGAAATCGTTATCCACAATTGTGATGTTGCAGATTGTGGGGTTGCTGCCATAATTTAGCGATATTGCCATACCATTTTCACTAATAACAAAATTTTTCAGCACGCTGCCCGGCCCCTCACCTGCATGGAAGGTAACCGCGTCCTGCTGGCCCCTGCCGGTGCCTCCTCCCCGAGTGACCGACGTACCATCAATTACGACCGTACCTTCGATGCCTGCGATTGTTATTGCTTTGCCCATAAAATCGATCTTACTGTACACACCCGGCTTGACAAGAACCGCATACCCGTCTTTCGCCACATCAATGGCTTTCCAGATATCGTTGAAAGGGTGTAGTTCGGTCCCATCCTCCAGCAGTTTGTTGTGCTCTGTTTCGAGACGGTTGTCGTCATCGACATATATAACAGGCTGGAACTCATAGGCACCCATATCTATGCGGCCTCTTACGATGCGACGATTGCCGTCAAAGTCAGTTTCATCGGGCCCGGACACATAGCCCGGGTCACCTGAATCAATACATGGCGAGGTGGGGGCAAGCCGCAGATTGTCGTCTTCAGTGCCGCCGATATTGTCCGGGCCTTGCGGGTCGATAAACAGCGGTTCTGCATCGATGTTGCCTTCGCCGGGCCAGCCGCCCCGGACATTGCTGTATGAGACGATGAATATTGAGGAGTCGTTATTCCATATTTCGTTGCCGCCGTCCCAGAGGATGCAGTTTATTAAGCTGATAGTGCTCCCCTGTGTATGTCCCCGAGAGTTGCAGCCCACGGCACTTCCGTTTGGCGCCGAGTTTGACGTGAAGGTGCAGTTGGTCAGGGTCGGGCTGCTGTGGTTGTTGGACAAACCGCCGCCGTAATCATACGCCAAATTTCCGTTGAATATGCAGTTGTGCAGGGTCGGGTCACTTCCAGATGTATTATACATCCCGCCTCCGTAATTATACCCCGAGTTTGCCGTGAAGATGCAGTTGGTCAGAACCGGACCGCTTGTATTGTTGTACATTCCACCGCCGTAATGTGCCAGATTTCCGATAAATGTGCAGCCGGTTAGGGTTGGGTAACTATCGATGTTGTATATCCCGCCGCCGCCGTACTCTGCCGAGTTTTCGATGAATGTGCATTCGGTCAGGTCCGGGGAACTCAGATAGTTATATATCCCGCCGCCATTCTTGGCTGAGTTCTGTATAAATGTGCAATTGATCAGGCTTGGGTTGCTTCGGTAGTTGTATATCCCGCCACTGCGAGTCCCTTTTAAGTTATCTCGGAACGTGCAGTTAAGGATCCGTACTGTACCATACTCATTGAACATCCCTGCTTTTGTGCCGCCGGTAATGGTGAATCCGTCAAGGACGGAATTACTACTGCCGGTCACGACGTAGTAGCTGTTATCTTCTCTGCCGGGGTCAATCAGCAAGTCACCGGGGCTGTTTACATCGACGTCATTTGCATCCAGGTCGCCGCTGAGGATGGTTTCATAGAGGTTGATGTTTCTGGCATTGGGGTCAGGCTTGCCGTACCCGGCGTAGCCGCCCTTAAATGTTACGCCATTAATGAGTTCAAACGTAGCATCACGGTCACCGGATGCTGAACTACCTCCACCCCGCCAAGGTCCTGAGGACCGGCTAACATCGGGTCTGTATATGCCTTTTGCCACCCGTATTTCGTCACCGGGCAGTACCTCGGCGATAGCTTCCTGGAGGCTCCGGTACGCAAACGCCCAGCTTGAGCCGTCAAATTCAGCGATGGCATCATCGTCAACATAGATTACCTTGCCTGTCGCAGCCGTGCATGACATCGCCAGCAAAAACAGTGCGAACATAAATGGTCTGATATGGTTTGCCTTGCCTCGCATCTTTCTATCCCTTTAATGAAGACTATGTATCTTTAATGAAACTCCGGCCGATATTGCCGTAGCATGCTTCCACCATCAAGCGAGTTCTCAGTCTGCATCTTATCACGGCCGACCTGAAACAGGATTCGACTCGCATCGACCGAACGCAGATGTGGTGTTTTAGTAATCACGCACGATAACCGCATCTTTGCCGACAAGGTACCGGTCCGACCCTTCAACCTCGAGATTGTAAATCTTGCCCACATACGGCATCGGTCTCTTGGTTACGCTAACAATCCCGATCGTGCCTTTT
>CAZWME010000327.1:0-6091 GCA_964634515.1 uncultured Pirellulales bacterium
TTTTATTGTGGTTTGCATTTGACATACTTGGTGCAATGCTGGGCGCAGGAGGAGTGGCTTACCTTGCTCATATCGGCGGCTTTGTGGCCGGTGTCGGACTGGCGATATTGATGCTGAGGACCAAAATGATTGTTATGGAAAGGGATGAGACGTCGATTCTTAAACTGCTTGGACTGGAGAAGAAAGATAAATCGACAGAGCACAGAGGGGATTTTGCACCCTGGCAGCAGGAATGGGACAATATTGACAGCAAAGAAACTAAGCAGGAAACTATAAAATCTGAACCGGAAGAAGCAAAGGAACAATATATTCACCTGCGGTGTCGGTGTGGACAGCGAGTTAAAATACTCAGTCAATATGCGGGTAAAATCGGGCGATGCCCGAAGTGTTCTGCAAAATGGAAGATACCGGAAGTATAGAGAAAAAATGCGGAATTTCGAGTACTGAATATTATACTGAGATAGGCAATATCTTCACAAGATGGGGGTGATTATGGGGCGTTAAAAATTTGGAAAATAATTTGAAGAAAATGAGCGTATAGAGTGTATATTACTGTAGAAACAGTGTTTTTGGGCCAAGCTGAGAGAGCCTTGAATTGGAGCCTGAAAAAGTGACAAGCGTGTGCCAGGAAGAAATAACAGCAATGCGGCGCTGCCGCCGGGGTTCTGCCGCGGCGTTTGAAGTTCTTGTGAACAGATATATGAAAGACGCTTATTTTATCGCACTGGGGCTTGTGGGCAATCGCGAAGATGCAATGGACCTGTCCCAGGAGGCCTTTATCCGAGCATATCGAAATATCAAGCACCTCAAACCGGAACGGAAGTTTTTCCCCTGGTTTTATCAGATATTGAAAAATCTTTGTATCAGCCATTTAAGAAAACGAAGATATCGAAAGGCAAATTCTCTTGATTCAGAAAACTGCCCGGAAATACCTGCCGCCACGGACTGCTTTTCACCGGAAGTTGTGGCCGGTAGAAATGAACTCAAAGACAAAGTCTGGCAGGCAATCAGCAAACTGGATGATAAGCATCGCGAAGTGATTATCCTGCGACACTTTCAGAATATGTCATACGAACAAATCGCTGAGGCCCTTTATTGCAATAAAGGTACGATTACGAGCAGGTTGTACTATGCACGTAAAAGGCTGGAAGAATTATTGAGTACTGGGAAAGGAGGTAGCATAAATGACATGCCATGATTATAAAGACCTGATGATGGGCTACCTGGACAACGAACTGAGTGACGAACAGAGACGTCAATTCGAAGAGCATTTGGCCGGATGCTCTGAATGTAAGGATGAGCTGGAGGAGTTCAGGAAACTTAAAGCTATTACCGATGAGGTAACGCTGGTCGAGCCTGAGGACAAAATATGGCAGGACTACTGGAGCGGCGTTTATAATCGAATCGAGCGGCGCGTCGGCTGGATTGTCTTTTCGGTCGCTACTATTCTGTTGGCAATCTATGGCGGATTCAAACTGATAGAAGAAATAATCACAGACCCTTCAGTAGGCATACTCTTGAAAGCCGGTCTGCTGGTACTTATAGCCGGCCTGGCTATTCTGCTGGTCTCGGTATCGCGGGAGAGGCTTCACATCTGGCAAAAAGACCGTTATAGAAACGTAAGGAGGTAAGACAATGCTTTTATCTACGACAGACACAATTGTGGGGAAGAAGATTACCAAGCAACTGGGACTTGCCAAAGGCAATACAATTCGAGCCAGACATATCGGCAGAGACATTGTGGCAATACTGCGGCATATAGTAGGAGGGGAGATAATCGATTATACCAAGATGATGGCCGAGTCCCGGGAACAGGCCCTTGACAGAATGATAGAGGACGCTCAAAAGCTCGGTGCCAATGCGATTGTGCGGGTAAGCTTTACTACGCAGATGGTAATGGCAGGTGCATCTGAGATTCTGGCCTACGGCACGGCAGTAGTGGTTGAGTGATTTTTTGCATTTACCAATTATCCTTGTTTGTGATTGTTAGGAAAGGAAGACCAAATG
The DNA here is from genome assembly GCA_964634515.1 of uncultured Pirellulales bacterium. Classification (GTDB taxonomy): domain Bacteria; phylum Planctomycetota; class Phycisphaerae; order Sedimentisphaerales; family Anaerobacaceae; genus NIOZ-UU13. The sequence goes on from CAZWME010000327.1 coordinate 2,008, forward strand.
GATACGATTAAAGATTTTCTAAGGCCTGAAATAATATGGTTTTTGGCAGGACTCGCATTGCTGATTTTAGAATTTATACTGCCGGGATTAATCATTGCTTTCTTCGGCGTCGGGGCATGGATAGTCGCACTTGTCTGCCTCATTACCGACATCGGGCTAAATACTCAATTGATAATATTCATAATTGCTTCGGTGCTGTCACTGTTATGCCTGCGGAGATGGCTTAAAGGAATATTCTTAGGGCACGCTGTTTCAAAACAGAACCTTAAGGAAAATCTTGATGAATTCGTAGGGCAAAAAGCAGTTGTAAAGGAAAATATCGTACCGAAAGCCGGCGGGAAGGTGGAATTTCACGGGACCAACTGGCTCGCCCAGGCAGATGAGGAAATCGCCGAAGGAGCTATGGTCCAAATTATTGGTAAGGACAACATAACACTTAAGGTCAAAAGCCTGTAAAAAGAAAGGGGCTGATTATGTTGAAATTGATATTTATTCCAATTTGGTTCTCCATCGTAGTCGGGCTGATGGTTTTGTGGATATGGACACTTATCGACTGCATTAAGAACGAATCGACAGAAGGTAATGAAAGAATCGTATGGGTGGTGGTTATTGCGGTAACTCACTGGATAGGCGCGCTTATTTACCTTATTGCAAGAAGACCACAGCGAAAAGCTCTTCTTGGACGTTAATTCTAAAAACAAAAAAGTTAAAGTAAAACCATTATATAGGAAAGGAGCAAGTCATGTTAGCAGTAGCAAATTCGGCCGTATGGACAATTATTCTCGTAGGCATACTACTATTTGCATTGATTATATTTTTCAAAACTATAAGGATTGTGCCCCAGAAAATGGCATTTATCATCGAGCGTCTCGGCAAGTATTCGACCACGCTCGAAGCAGGCTTCCATATACTTGTGCCGTTTCTCGATAAAGTTTCATACAAACACACCTTAAAAGAGCAGGCGGTTGATGTTGCGCCGCAACAGTGTATCACAAAGGACAACATCGCCGTCGAAGTTGATGGTATTCTGTATATGCAGGTTGTGGATCCGAAGAAGGCCTCTTACGGAATAAACAATTACCAGTTCGCATCGGCGCAACTTGCTCAAACTACTATGAGAAGCGTAATGGGTAAACTCGAATTGGATAAGACCTTCGAAGAAAGAGAGACGATAAACAGCGCGATCGTTGATGCTGTGGACAAGGCTTCTGATCCATGGGGGGTAAAGGTAACACGATATGAAGTGAAGAACATCCTGCCGCCTAAAAGCATTAAAGATGCGATGGAAAAGCAGATGCGGGCCGAGCGTGAGAAACGGGCGACCATTGCCGAGTCGGAAGGTGACAGACAGGCAAAGATAAACCGGGCCGAGGGCGAAAAGCAGCGGATGATTGCCCAGTCCGAAGGTGAGAAGCAAAAACGCATCAACGAGGCTGAAGGTCGAGCTATCGAAATCTTAAAAGTTGCCGAAGCAACGGCTTCCGGTATCAGGGAAATCGCCTCTTCGATAAATGAAAAAGGCGGAGTTAACGCCGTAAACCTGCGCATCGCCGAACAATACCTGAACGAATTCGGCAAACTGGCAAAGACCAACAATTCAATTATAATTCCTTCGGACCTTTCTGATATTGCAGGGGTGATTAAATCGGCAGCCACGGTAATTAAAGACCAGACCGAAGTAAAGAGTAAAACAGAATGAACTACCGGTTAGCCAGCAAGAAAGGATGAACACAAGACCATGAATCCCGAGATAGCCATCGGGAACGAAACGGATGCCGATATTGACGCAATAACCGAGGTGACGATCGCAGCGTTCAAGACCCTGGAGGTCAGTAACCAAACAGAGCAATTCATCATTAAGGCACTACGTGCCGCCAAGGCCCTAACGGTATCGTTGGTCGCGGAATTGAATGGCCGCGTGATCGGACATATCGCTTTCTCTCCAGTGAGCATCACGGATGGAACACAAAACTGGTATGGATTAGGTCCTCTTTCGGTATTGCCAGAGTACCAACGAAAGGGGATTGGCAAAGCTCTGATACAAGAAGGGCTATCAAGGCTAAAAGGCTTGAATGCTAAAGGCTGCTGTCTTGTGGGGCATCCGGAGTACTACAGGAAAATCGGGTTTAAGAATATACCGAGCCTTGTGTATGAAGGAGTACCACCGGAAGTCTTCCTCGCCCTGTGTTTCGACGGACATAGTCCGCAGGGCACAGTCACGTTTCATGAAGGATTCAAGGCGGATGGGCAACAAGAGAGTGCAGGCGACGCTTGACAGCGCGCCTGACTGGCGACGATATGCTAAAGAATCATGCTGACTCATTTTGGAGAACATTTGAATGACAAATCAGACTTCTCTTTTCCTGCACGAAGAGGTCATGCTTTTAGCTTTGCGTGACGAAGAAGGCACTATCGCATCGGGTACAATGTTCCAGTACGCAATCGGAGCGGCAATACTGGCCGAGCTGTTGTTAAACCAGCGCATTGCTTTAGATGAATCCAGAAAGAAAAAGCTGGTCAACCTTATCAGCTCAACACCTCTCGGTGAGCCCTTAATTGACCAATGTCTTGAAAAAATAGGCAATGCGAAAAGACGTGCATCTCTTCAGATGTGGGTATCACGGTTTGCCAGCATAAAGAATCTTAAACATCTCGCAGCACAACAACTGTGCGACCGCGGCATTCTCAGGGCTACAGAAGATAAAATTTTGCTGCTTTTCACACGAAAGATATATCCTGAACTCAATCCGGTACCGGAAAAGAAATTGATTGAACGGCTCAGACAGGCCATCTTCACCGACAGAAGGGATATTGATCCCCAAACCGTTGTTCTGGTATCACTGGCCGACAGTACCGGTCTTCTGAAAGAAGCCTTCGATAAAAAGGAGCTGAAAGGCCGGAAAGCCCGGATTAAAGAAATCAGTAACGGCGAAATAACGGGAAAGGCCGCCAAAGAAGCTATACAAGCTATGCAGGCGGCTGTTATGGTGTGTTGCATCATGCCGGCGGTTATGACTGCAACCATGAGCCATCATTAAGTATATAATCACTATGGTTAAGCCGTGTGATGAAAACGGCAGGTAAATGAGTGTTGAAGTGAATGATGCTGATTATTGTGCCACAAAATAGACTTCCAGTTTTTAGGTCAAGGCATTCGAAACAAGATTCAAAAGGAAGCACATGATGCACATAGTTTGGGGAATTATGATAATGGCAGCCGGCCTATTCATGCTGGTCTGCGGAAGTCTAAAGAGTAAGTTTATCATCTATCGACTTATGGTTGCTCGCTCGAAAATACTGTGGGGTGAGAATGTGCATCGCTTCCACCAGGTCACAGGGGCTATTGTCATTGTCTTCGGAGCATTGGTGACGCTTGGGTATATCTAACCGTTGAAGAATGATGCAAGTGGACGGGCGCTTCTTGCGGAATTCAGCATAAAAGCGTTCGAGAGCGATGCGGTTAAAAAGATGAGGATTGATTGACTGAGATCATAAGACATTAAACTTTGTTCGAAATTATATGATTATGGTGGTTGTTTACAAGGCTAATCCTGAGTCGGTTCAGACCGTGCTCGGACTTCTTCGAAAAGAAGGATTCACTCCGACAACGCTGGAGAATCCGAGTACAGCAGCAGTTCTAAGCGGAGCCGGACACGCAACATACTTAATCAGTATTACGGTGCCGAGGGAGGAAGCCGAAAGAGCCAAGTCGGTTCTGAGAAAATGGGACAAGGCCCGGCAGTCGGAAACCGAACAAATAACAGGAAAACTCGCCGGACCATTACTGTTCTCGGCAATGGTTGTGGCAGTGCTTGCCATTATTTTTCTTTTTACGGGTATTCTTTGGGATAATGTGGCTTTACTTTTCGTAATCTGGCTTGTAGTCTTTGCATTACTGACTAAAGTTATAAAATGACATTAAACCAGAGAGCAAAACAGCAAGTCACGGATAAGACTGCGAAGGTAAAGAAAATGGTCGGTATCATATCGAAGCCTGATACTCAACAGAAACAGAATATACACGATGCTAATGCGCAAACTCGAACAGGTCAAGGAAACGTGGAATATGTGCTGATTAGGTCTT
>CAZWME010000328.1:0-6085 GCA_964634515.1 uncultured Pirellulales bacterium
CGAGATATCAAGAAAGAAAGCGAAAATCTCGCAAAGGATTTGAGCAGCTTGTGATTTTATAGCTTTTAAGGTTTTTTTATTGCGGATTTGAGGAGCCAATCAGATATGGATACAAAAGAGAATATAGAAACGGCAGAAACAGAAGAAAGAAAGCCGAGAAGGAACTGGAAAGAGTCTAAAGTAATTTTTCTTGTTCTGCCGATTATATTGACGATTCTTGTTCCTTTGGGAGGATTCTCTTATCTATGTGGGAGATTGAATTTTCATCTGGCTCTCGTTGTTGTTATGATATATCCCGTAACAGGTGTTTTTATTGTTATTTGTTTTCTTGGGGGTATTGTAAGATTCTTTCGTGATTGGAGCAAAAGCAACAAGAAGGGAAAATGTTTAATCATTACTCAAACAGGCATACCTATAGTGTTTGTTGCGCTGTTTGTCATACCTTTCTTTATTCCTATCGGATCAGACTTATGGTTTGGTAAAGCGTTCAATCATGGCTTTAGAGACCGAATAAGAAGTAAGGCGGATATTGGATCCATACGGGATTGGATGAGAACACTGAGCAAAGAGGAATATGAGGATTTTAGCGTTCGATTGCCTCGGGACGAATGGCCGAAGCCATTGAAGGTATTAAATCCCAACAGCATTACTCTTTTGGCAGACAAGAATGCTAATCCTCAGGTCAGAATGATGTGGGGTGCGGCCGTATTTCATTGGGGTGTAGCGATAGGGATGCAGGATATGGTCATTCCTCCAACAGAAATTAGTGAGTGGACTGAGTGTTGGCTGCTTGTGGAACCCGGCGTTTATGTCTGGGATCAAGGGTAATGGAAGTTGATAATCAGAAAGAGTATGCGCAGAATACTCTACTTTTTATCATTTTCTTTTAGTAAATCCGGTCGCCATTTTTTTGTTCTTTGGAGGGATTGTTGGCGGCGCCATTCGGCGATTTTTGCGTGGTCGCCGCTTAGGAGGATATCGGGGACTTTCATATCGCGAAAGACCTCCGGCCTTGTGTATTGTGGATATTCCAAGAGGCCATCGCTGAAAGAATCATCTTTTGCCGAGCCCTCATCGCCGAGGGCGCCTGGTAATAATCTGACGACCGCATCGATGATTACCATAGCGGCCAATTCGCCACCGTTTAAGACATAATCTCCTATCGATATTTGCTCGGCATCGAGACCGATACGAATTCGTTCATCGAATCCTTCGTATTTTCCTGCTATAAGAATCAGCCGCTTTTCTTTGCTTAGTTCGGCGGCTTTTTTCTGGTCGAATTTCTGGCCCTGCGGGGAAAGGAGGATGGTGCGGCCTTTGTTAGGTGATAATGTCCGGACATGCTCGAAGCAGTCGAAAACCGGGCCCGGCATCATGACCATACCCGGGCCGCCGCCATAAGATTTGTCGTCAACCTTTCTGTAGCTGTTAGCGGCGAAGTCTCGAATGTCAGTCAGGACTATTTCGACAAGCGACGCTTCCTGTGCCCTGTTTAATATCGAGCTACTCAGGGGCGATTCAAACATTTCCGGAAAAAGTGTGAGAACATCGAAGCGCATCGGCTCTTGGTCAAAGGCCCCACATAAAATGTGGGGTTGTATATAAATAGTATTTGATGAACGAAGTTTTTACTCTTCGGTTTTTTCTTCTGCAGCCTCAGGCTTTGTTTCGGCCTTGGCTTCTTCTTCGGCCTTTGCTTTTGCCTCGGCTTCAGCTTTGGCCTTTTCTTCTTCCGCCTTGGCTTTCTCTTCGGCTTCTTTAGCCTTGGCTTCAGCTTCTTTCTGGACGGCAATCTTTTGGGCCTTGTTGAACAGCTTGCCTTTAGCGGCGGCTATGGCCTTGGCCTTTGCCCGGCGTGCAGCTTGATCTTCGGCGTATTTATGTTTTATACCATGTCGAAGCAGGATTTGAGAGACCGTATCGGATGGTACCGCTCCTTTGCTGAGCCAATACTCTATACGCTCCTTATTGAGGACAATTTGCCTGGCCTGGTCTTTTTCAATAGGGTCGTAATGACCGAGCTTTTCGAGGATTCTGCCATCTCGCGGCGTGCGGGATTCGACCGCGTTGATTCTAAAGAAGGGCCGGTGCCGCCTGCCAATCCTGGTCATTCTTAACTTTACTGCCATAATTTCTTCCTTTCTTTTATATATAGTCAATTTCCGTGGTCTGAATCTGTGCAAATCACGGAACGCGTTTACAACTTAAAAAATGTAATCAAGCAATCTACACCATTTTCCCGGGAAATCCAAGTATCTTTTAGCGAAATTTTGCTTTATTTCGTTATGATTTTGATTTTTGCGGTTTCGGCGCCTTATTTGGGCATCGAAAGACTTTTGCGATATAACGCGTAACCGTTTATGAAGATCGCGAAGTTTGCCGGGTCAATTTTGGCGTCGTTAGCGATTCTCTCCGTTTGTTCGTCGGTCAGACTGCCGGCGTTTCGTTTTTCAGACGGGGTCATTATCGCCACCGCTTTTTTTAGTTGTTCCAGTTCCTCAGAAGTGGGTGCTGCCAACATGCCCAGCTCACTGCTGCCTTTGATGTCCTCGAACTGGTTTCGTATCAGTTTGCCGAATTCGTTACCGGAAAAGCGGGCAACTTTTACAAGGTATTGTTCAATTGACATCATATTGTTTATCGTCATTTATTTTCCTGTTACTTTTACTTATGTTCTAATTCGATGAGAACAACAAAGGTTTTGGTGTTACCACCAGGCCTGCCGGTCGCTGGCCTGTTCCTTCGCGGTCAACGTCACCGAGGTCCCGGCGTGCCTTTTCAGCCAGGGCGAAAAGACGCTTAACCACATCAGGATGCTGGTCCGCGACATTGTTCGTTTCAGCGATGTCGGCTTCGAGGTCATATAGTTTTAGCGGTGCATTTGATGCGGCCTTTTCCTGGTTGCGTTTTTTTATCTTATAGGGCAGATGCAGTTTCCATTTGCCGGAGCGCACCGCCTGTAACTGGTCTATCTTATAATAGTAAAAAGCCTTGTGCGGCGAGGTTGCACCTTTTTTGCCTGCCATAAGCGGCCAGATATTTTTACCATCGATGATGCGGTCGGTTGGGGCCTTTGTACCTGCCAGCAGCGCTAATGTCGGCATCAGATCCAGTGTCGAGGCTAATTCATCGCAGGTTTTTCCTGCGGGGATTTTGCCGGGCCATTGCATAACCGCCGGCTCACGCATACCGCCTTCGGCGGTGCTGCCTTTGAATCCGGAAAGCGGCAGATTGCTTCCGCCCCATCGGCTGGCTGCACCATTGTCGGAAGTGAAGACAACTAACGTACGGTCATCTATGTCGAGCTTCTTCAGAGTTTCAAGTATCCGGCCTGTGGAGAAGTCAATTTCTTCCACGCAGTCGCCATAGCCGTTGTTTGCGGACTTGCCGCGGAAGTTATCGCTGGAATGGACGGGGTTGTGCGGCATTGTGTGCGGCAGGTAAACGAAGAATGGTTGATCCTTATTAGCTGTTATAAATTTTATTACCTGCTCTGTGTATCGCTTTGTCAGTGTGTTCTGGTCGGCGGGTGCTTCTATGACTTTTTCATTTTGCAGCAAAGGCAGCGGCGGATTTATCTTTCGCTGCTTTGCTCCCATATCGTTGCTGTAAGGTATGCCATAGTAGTAATCGAAACCTTGTCGTGTAGGCAGGAATTGCGGCTGGTCACCTAAATGCCACTTGCCAACACACGCTGTAGCATAACCTCTGGATTTGAGTACCTCGGCGATGGTGATTTCATTGGGATTGAGTCCCTTCCTGGCAACCGGGAACAGCACCCATTCCCGTTTACCGCTTTCGTGCATGTTCACGCGGCGGGGATAGCAGCCTGTCATCAGGCTCGACCGGGACGGTGTGCAGACGCCGCTGGTAACATAGAAACTCGTAAAACGCATTCCTTCATCTGCCATCCGGTCGATGTTCGGTGTACGATGTTTTTTCGAGCCAAAACACCCGAGGTCGCCATAGCCCAAATCGTCGCAGAAAATAATAATGAAGTTAGGCTTATCAGTCGGGCTGCCTGCACTTTGGAGGAGTTCATCCGTGCAGCCGGCCAGTACGGTACCGAGGGCCGTTGCGCCGGCAATCTTTAGAAAGTTACGGCGGTTTAAGCTTGTATTCATAATAGTTTTCCCCATTAGCAAATTTCAAGAAATCAGAGGAACATATCCCGTTTTTGCACGGGGTGGCAAACTTGTGCCGGAATGACAACTAAACTTTATCGTTTCTTAATTTTGCCTCTTCGCCTTATGATCCTTTTTCTTTTGGAACGCTGCTTTATTTTTTTTCCTCCGCTCATCATCTGGTTCAGAGCGCCCATATTCAATCCGCCGGACAGCAGGCTCTTTAGACCGCCGAAGCTGCCACCGCTGATTGCTTTCATCATATCGCGGCTGCGTTTGAATGTCTTTACGAGGCTGGAGACGTCGTTAACCGCCACGCCGGCACCGGCGGCGACACGTCTTCGTCTTGAGGAGTCTATAATATCCGGGTCGCGGCGTTCGGCGGGTGTCATCGAATAGACAATCGCTTCGGTTTGTTTGAGTTCGGCACCGTCGAGGTCAACATCTTTGAGCTGCCCGCCCATTCCGGGCATCATTTTCATCATGTCCTTAATGCCGCCCATCTTTTTTACGGCCTGCATCTGCTTTAGGAAATCATCGAAACCAAAGCTGCCTTTTGCCATTTTCACTTGCAGCTTCTGGGCCTCTTCGACCTCGAAATGTTCCTGGGCTTTTTCCACGAGTGTTACGACATCGCCCATGCCGAGAATTCTGCTTGCCATGCGGTCTGGATGAAATTCTTCGAGCTTTTCGAGCTTTTCGCCTATGCCGATGAACTTGATGGGTTTTCCTGTAACGGCTTTAACGCTCAGTGCCGCACCGCCGCGTGCGTCACCGTCGAGTTTTGTTAGGATTACTCCGTCCAGCTCGAGGCGTTCGTTAAACTCTTTGGCGGAATTGACGGCGTCCTGACCTGTCATAGCGTCGCAGACAAGATATATCTGGTGTGGGCTGACGGCCTTTGCGACGTTTGCGACTTCGGTCATCATTTCCTGATCGATGTGCAGTCGGCCGGCGGTGTCGATTATTACGACGTTATGGCCGTTTTCTTTGGCGTGCTTGAGGGAGTTTTTGGCGACTTTTACGGCGTTTTTGCTGTCTTCGCTGTAAACATCAATGTCTATCTGTTGACCGAGGATAATCAACTGCTCGATAGCGGCTGGTCTCTGGAGGTCATCGGCCACCAGGAGCGGTTTTTTACCCTTAGCTACGAGGTATTTTGCGAGTTTCGCCGCGGTGGTTGTCTTGCCGCAACCCTGCAGGCCGGCCAGCATAATTACGGTAGGCCCGGGCGAGACGAAATAGATGCGGGTATCGACAGGGCCCATCAATTTTGTCAGCTCATCGCTTACGATTTTTACCATGACCTGGCCGGGATGAAGGCTTTTTATTACCTCGGCACCCATGGCCGCCTGTGTGACGTCTTTGCAGAACTTCTTGACGACGTTGTAGCTGACGTCCGCTTCGAGGAGGGCTTTGCGTACATCCCGCATAGCATCCGAGATGTTGGCTTCGGTAATCCGTCCCCTGCCTGCCAGCGACCGGAATACGGAATTAAATTTTTCAGTTAATGATTCAAACATTTTTTAATGCTCTAAAAGGATCCCCTAAGTTATTGGGGGGCCAACCAGAACGTCGAAATTTCGACATTACGGCAAAGCGGGAATTATAAGGTCGCTGAGGCGATTCTGCAAGAATAAAATATGCTAAGCTCTCTATGTTGAAGGATGTAAGGTTGACTCAAAAAAACGGTTCAATTGCGTTGGAAAGAGGGATTATTTTCTTAAGTCTGCCGAAAAATCCCCCTACAATTGAAAGAACATGTTTGAAACGGTGATAAATCCGGTGTTAAATTCGCACCGGAAAATACCTTTACAGAAGATTATAAGAAAATGAAATAACAGAAAATTTTAATGATTTTTATGGTTAGTTCAAACTGACCGATTCAAATTATACTTCCACACAAGAGCGGGAAACCACAAAAGTACTTGCATATTGGAGTGCTGCCGGCTTATTCCTTC
>CAZWME010000329.1:0-2355 GCA_964634515.1 uncultured Pirellulales bacterium
TGGGATGTACGAAAACGCGCTGCATAGAACTGCCAGAATATCTGGTCGCACCCAAAAATATTATTACAGCTGATTTTTATTGCCAAACAGGACATTAAATTGTAAAGTTCAGGTTTTATTGAATTTGGCGGCGTAGCCAAGAGGCCTAAGGCGACGGTTTGCAAAACCGTTATTCGCCGGTTCGAATCCGGCCGCCGCCTTTTATTTTCTACCCTCAATGAGTTAAATTATATAATGAATCCTGAAGTGATTATAAATCTGTTTTCGCAGGTTGTCCACCTTATTCCAGCTTAAAACGTCAAAACGCAATATTCTTAAGCAACCAGGAAGAAATGAGACAAAAGAATTGACCCCTACTCATCGTAGAGTACTTCTCCGGTGTTTAATAATCGTAAAAGGCAATGCCCTTGCTGTCGGTTCCGGTCTGGTTAATCTTAAACTCGCCGGTCTCTTTTTTGTATAACCATCCGCTCGACGTTCCGTCAACATCATCAGAAAAAGCGGTCCCCTGAGCTACATAAGCAATAGTAGATAATTTGTTGAATGAATTTACGGGAACTTTTTTTAAATAAGGCCCATTTACATAAATCCCGGCAGGAATGGTAGATGGGGAAACTGCTCCCGTCACCGATGTCGTGGCAGTAAACTGCAACGCCAGTAATGCCGTAGGGGCTTCGGAATTATTTATGTATCCCGGCGTGATTCCATTGTGGTGCATTTTATATAGTTCTATCTGAGTTCGGATTACCTTGAGATTGTCTTGAACCGCCGTCTCACGTGCCATTACAATATGACCATGAAATGTTGGCAAAACCAGTGCGCCAAGGATGCCCAGGATTGTTACAACTAATATTATCTCGACCAGTGTAAATGCTTTTTTACTCATTTATCTGTTCTATCATAATTAAAGATTTTAACTCACATCTACCATATCGACCATCAAGCTCGAACACTTTTTGAAGATATTGTACAATCTTGACGTTATGTTTATCGAAAGTGCCATTAATAGCAGAAAAACTTCAGTAAAAACCCTGCTGCGACCGATAACATCACTTAGTGGTATAATGAGGGAACCGGGAGTTTTTATTGAGCGGACATTATGAAAGTAGATATAAACAATAGCACTTTGGAACTTCTGGATGGTGATATTACAGAAATGCAAACTGACGCCATCGTCAATGCCGCCAATCAACGATTGATATTGGGTGGTGGTGTTGCAGGGGCAATAAGAAAAAAAGGCGGCCCTGAAATACAAGCCGAATGCAACAAAATAGGAGGTACTTTCGTAGGTGGCGCTGTTATAACAACGGCTGGAAATATCAATGCAAAACACGTAATTCACGCGGTTGGACCACGGGCTGGAGAAGGTAACGAAAATGAAAAGTTAAAAAACGCCACACTGAACTCACTTAAATTAGCAGACGAAAATAATCTTAAAAGCATATCCTTCCCGGCAATCAGCGCTGGAATCTTTGGATTTCCAATCGAAAGCTGTGCCGAAATAATGCTCAAAACAACTATAGAATACCTTAATGGGCAAACCGGACTTCAAAAGGTCATATTTTGCCTCTTCGGGAATGATAGCTATCAGGTCTTCGCAAAACAACTTAAGAAGGAAAGCTCAAAATGAGAGCGATGATATTAAATAAACATGCGCCAATCGAAGAAAAACCATTAGAGATGGTCGATTTACCAAAGCCCACGGTTGACGATAGACAAATTCTCATCAAAATTTCGGTTTGTGGTGCCTGCCATACCGACCTCGATGAAGCAGAAGGCCGGTTAAGGCCTGCAAAGCCGTTTATTGTTCCCGGCCATCAGGCCGTTGGAAAGGTCGCTGATAAGGGAAAAGATGTAACAAAATTTAAAATAGGCGACCGTGTTGGAATTACGTGGCTTTATTCCAGTTGCGGCAAATGTGATTTTTGTCACGCCGGTAAGGAGAACCTTTGTAGCCAGGCAAAATGGACCGGAAAAGATGAAAATGGGGGTTATGCAGAATTTATGGCCATCGGTGAGGATTTCGCTTATCCGATTCCTGAACAATTTTCAGATTCCCAGGCAGCGCCGCTTTTATGTGCCGGCGTAATCGGTTATCGCACACTTAGACTTGCAGATATAACAGATGGCCAAAAGATCGGCCTGTTCGGTTTTGGAGCTTCAGCCCATATTGTAATTCAGATTATCAAATATAAGTTCCCCAATAGCCCGGTCTATGTATTTACTAAGACAGCTCAACATGCCGAGTTAGCCAAAAGTCTCGGCGCTGTCTGGACGGGTCGGTCTTCTGACCAGCCGCCCGAAAAGTTAAATAAGATTATGGATTTTACACCGGTTGGCCAATGTGTCCGGGAT
>CAZWME010000329.1:2365-6078 GCA_964634515.1 uncultured Pirellulales bacterium
GGCGTCCTCGAAAAAGGTGGACGTTTGGTCATAAACGCTATTCGTAAAGAAACACCTGTCCCGCCCCTGGAGTATGCAAAATATCTCTGGCTTGAAAAAGAAATAAAATCCGTCGCAAATGTCACCCGTCTCGATGCGGAAGAATTCTTACCCTTAGCAGCCCGGATTCCTATCGCACCTACAATCGAACAATTCCCGCTAAGCCGGGCAAATGAAGTACTCTGCTCGATAAAGAATTCCAGGCTCCGCGCTGCCGCTGTTCTTGAGATATAGCAATAGAAATCAGATAAAAAAAACATCTGAACAATTGAATCTGCAGCTCGAATATAATATCATAATAAAAGAATAGTATGCTGATAATTACAAGCGAGGAGCAGCAGTGCGTGTTAATTTTAGATTTGAATAATTGAGTATAGCACGGATCAGAAAAAGATTATAGCTTTTTGAAAAAGTCACTCTAATGGAAACTAAATTTAACGTCTTTGAGATTCTGGAGATAGCCGAAAAAATCGACCATAACGGGGCTGTATTTTATCTCAAAACCGCTGAACTGTTCGACGACCCGGAACTTCAGAACATATATTACATACTGGCCAACTGGAGGGCCAGGCACGAAAAGATTCTTGCTCTGAGGAGAAAACGGTTCTCCGAAAAGACCGGCGAATTCGGAACCTTCGACCCAAACAATTATGTTTTGTCAAATCCAAACGTCATGGCAGGACTCACCGTGTTCTCTCACAAACCCGACTCATCAGGAAGATTGACCGGAGCCGAAAGCAGGGAACAGATAATTAAAGATGCTATCAGAAGAGCAAAAGAGGCCATCTTCTTTTATGACGGACTGAAAGACTTTGCTCGGGACCCGCCCAGCAAAAGTACTGTTGACAAGATTATTAAAGAGGAGAACCGCCATATACGTCTACTCAGTGAACAATTAGAACAGCAGTAATCGCTCATCTAAAATACACAATATCGCTTTACTGGTCTTGTTGTTTGACTTTGCTCGTGCTCGCACCGGTTCAAAGATTCAGCTTTATCTGAGTGTAAATAACACGAGCTCTTTCCTCGTTGCCGGACATAAATTTGCTTGCCTTAATAGTTATATTGGTAATACTGTTTGCACCCGGCTCCATCCGTATCGTAATAGTCTTACCATCTGCAATTTTACCGACAACCTTGGCATAAAATACGTCTTTGGCGGTTTCGATGACCTCTACCTCCAATTGTTTGAGAGCTGTCAATGCCGCCGCATAAACGCTGTTCAGATCCTGGCTGGCCACAGCGTAAAGTTTGCCCCTTGAATAAACAGCAGCATCAGTACCTATCAAATTAGGCCTGCCGCAGCCGCAGACTGACAACATCAAAACCGCAAGCACAGAAATTTTCCGGATTTCTCTCATTGACATTCTTTATACTCCTTAAAATTTTTCACATTAACTCATTCTATTTATCATCCATAGCCTGCACTATCAAGGTTTTTCTTGCTCTCATTATAAAAAATGACCGCTATTATATTTTCCGTAAATCAATTATTTCTATGTCTATCAGCGGCTGCGTACAAGCTGGTCCATATCAACATTAAGGCCGGGGATATTTGTCTTCAAGTCCTCGATAAAACGCAAACCGTCTTTCCAGTAACCCGCAGTGGGCCTCAAGTCAGGATGAAAACCGACAAAATAACGATTCATATTATGAATTAAAAGCTCTCGAAAATATTTACTTACCATGGAAGATAATGACACCGGCAAAAAACGCTCATCGGCACCGACAACAAAATGCAAACGCATACTTTTATCCCCCGTCCGCATTTCATAGCTGCTGTCACCCGGACTCTCACGAAGAATCTTCAATTTCGTATTACCAAACATTCTCTGCAGAGGCCGGCGATAGTGAATCCGACCCCCCTGCCTATCGATTACAATTTGCAAATCATCACCCTCAAAATTATCAAAAGCACTCTTTATAAGCCGACAGGTTGCCGAGAAAAGCACATTAGCCTTGTTCTTAACCGAAGCTACCATCTTATTGTAATATCCAACATCCAGACAATAGCTTTTCATATCCAGCAGCTCGATGCCATTTGAGGCCATATCGTCGGCCAACACCGTCGAGGCAATTTCTCTGTCAGCAGCATCGGCGGAAAGACAATGATTTCCGGCTTCCCGGTACCACGGATAAGCACTTAGCCGTTCGAGACAGCCCGGACATAATAGCTCGATAAGTTCCAACAGTGTTTTCGGCTCTTTACCCAGACATTTCAGGCTCCCCAGGACGGTTCGTTCCAGATGCTTGATTCCCGCAGCTCTGCTGTACGCCTTCTTACTGTCGGTAATGAGCATTCGCCCCGCAAGCCTTTTGCGTCTCTTTCCGACACTATTTCTCAAAATCTGCCACAGGTCAGTTGTTAAAAGATTGTGTGGAAGTGAAAAAGTACTCGACGATACGACCAACGGCCCAAGAAGCGGCCCATAACCTGCTTCATCAATTCCAACTAAAACCACCATGTTTCTAACTCCTGCCATCCATGATAAAGTGCATTGTACGGATAAGAATTATAGCTGCTGATATTTGTAAATCAATAAAATTAAAGCCGGTGGATTGCATTAACACCCCTTATTCTGCTATAATTATGATAGACAAACCCACCAATGGGACTCTTCACGTCCGGGGGGTTTGTCGGCTTGAAAAAACCTTCTTATACAAAGGGGGCCTCAAAAATTGCTTTTGTCACGAGAACGAGCAAAATTTTCTCCGGCAAGGCGGAAGGCCAAAATCGCCGCAGGCATAGCCAAAGCTATGTCGAGGACGAAGTTTGGCCTGACAACACCGCCGGAGGAGATTTCTGCCGTTCGCAGTAAAAATGAATTTTTAGAGGTTCCCTTAAGAAGGAGAACCGTTATGCGTAAACGACATGGGTTTACGTTAATAGAGCTTTTGGTGGTAATTTCCATCATCGCTTTGTTGATTGCGATCTTGTTACCGACATTGCAGCGCATCAGAAGACAATCAAAATCAGTAACTTGTCAATCTAATTTACACCAATGGGATATCTTCTTCTCGATGTATAAAGCCGGTAACGATGGAAAGTTCTTTAAGTCGTCGCAGGGTAACACATGGATAGAACCCTTGAAGCCTTACTTCCAGAACGCTAAAGACTCGCTCTTCTTGTGCCCAATGGCCAAAAAGCACTACATCGAAAAACCCAACGAACTGATTACAGACCCACGTATTGACACTGCCGTTAAAAAACGCCTCTGGTCATTGAGATACATAGGAGCAGGCACAAAATATCACGCATGGTTATTATTTGAACCCAAGATGTTTTGCAGCTACGGCCTCAACGACCATGTTATGGATGATCGCTGGAATTTCAGCTCTATGAATGTGCCGGTGCTAATGGATTGTATTTGGCGGGGTGCTCGCCCACACTATCTGGATACCCCTCCGGCTGATGAGGGTTACCCACCTAACACTTCGCACGGTCTGGATAATAGCTATAGCGCAATGCAATATTTCATCATCAACCGTCATGATGCAGGAATAAACAGCTCCTTCAAGGACGGCTCTGTCAGAAAGGTGGGACTAAAGGAATTGTGGACCTTAAAGTGGCACCAATGGTTTAATGCTAATGGTTCCTGGACCATGGCCGGCGGCGTCGAACCGGCTGATTGGCCCCTGTGGATGAGAAAATTCAAAGACTACTGAGAAATAAC
>CAZWME010000330.1:0-6044 GCA_964634515.1 uncultured Pirellulales bacterium
CTGCGGCCCCAACAAGACGTACTCCGAGCTTGTCGGCATCAGACTCCATATCCTGGGAATAAGCGCTTTCAAGAAACTGCACACCGACCTTACGCACCCAGCCTGAAAGGACTCCGCGGGCCGGTGCGGCCCGGGACGCAGCGGTAATTGCCGAGTTGCTTATTATACGGTTCATAGCATGGCCCCGGATGACATGGCCCATTTCATGCGCAAGGATAAATGCAACTTCGTCCTGATTGTATTGACACAGCTCCATCAGCGCGTGGGTAACAAAGATAAATCCACCCGGCAGAGCGAAGGCGTTAGGTTCGTCGCCTTTGACGGTTTCAAAACTGAATTTACGAGACTTGTTGACAACGCAGGCCGTCAATCGAGTATCAGCTTCTTTCAGTATTTTTTCGGCCTGAGGTTCCTTATCAAGATCCATTTGACACCTGACTTCGTTAGCCAGGTCCTGGCCGACCTCATACTCGATTTTGATGGCGTCGGCTTCCGAGCCTGCAATTGACTGCCAGAACCATTTGACCTTGCGAACTTTCGGCCCGACTTTTTTGCCTAAACTGTAAAACAGGCCACTCATTTCGTCAGGTCTCCTTAATCAGCCCCCATATCTTGCTTCGCAAGAAGCAATGGGGGCCGGATTCATACTAAAGACGGATCTAACTTTGTAACAAACATCTACAGACTTCCCGCACGCCCAGCCGTTTACCGTACATAAGAATGCCTGTTCGGAAAATTTTGGCAGCGGCCCATATTGCTATCAGGACAGATATAACCAGAAGGATCATGGTCGCTAATATCTCAACTATCCAGATTTCAGAGCCGGAAGAAAGTCGCAGCACCATTACCATTGGTGTTAAAGGCGGAATGAACGAGAAAATCCGTGACATTAAGCCATTGGGTTCCCTGACAAGCTTGAACCAGGACAATAATGGAATGATGAAAATTATTGTCATCGGCATCATCAGGCTTTGGGTTTCCTTTATTGTGTTGCAGATTGAACCTGCGCCTGCCAGGATCGAGCAGACCAAAAGGAAACCAAAAATATAATAGATTGCAAAATAAATTACGAATTGGGCAGTAATCTCAATGTTAAGACCCTGCGAGCTTGCGGTCAAAAATACCGCTCCTGCCCACAAACTTACAAGTGTTATGCCGGTGCCGGCCAATCCTAAAATCTTACCAGCCATCAACTCGAAAGGGCTAACTGCAGAGAGCAAAACCTCAATAATACGTGAACTTTTCTCTTCGATTACACTACTGATTATCTGCTGGCCCGAAATGAAGATTCCCAGAAACATCAGGTACATAAAAAAGAAAGGAGTCATCATCTTTATAATATTATCATTTCTGCTTTGAACGCGGTCCTGACCTTCAGTAGAGCCAATTTCCACCCGCTTAGTGGAGACATACCTGAGTTTATCCAGAAGCTCCTGAGAAATGTTCTGCATTCTATACCGTTGATTTTCAACCACTCTACTGAAGCGGTACTCGATAGTCCGGAAAATATCTATTAGACTTGTTTTAGGTTTGTAGGTATAGAGATGTATTTTACCGGAGCCTTCCAGAATGTCCCTGTCCAGAACTACATAAAAATCAACATGTCCCTGGCGTAGTTTGTTTCTTGTTTGTTCATCAGGAGTGTTTGAATCCTGCTGTGTTTCGAGCTTTTGAAGATGGATAGGTCTTTTCGGATGTTGCTGATTGTAGTTTTCAAATGAAGCTTCTATCTCGACTGCAAGCTTGCCTGTTAAATCGTTAAATACGACCTTAACAGGCGGCTGCGGTCCTGTTTTTTCGGGCGACATCCGTCTTACGAAGAAAATAATCAAGCCGATCATAATCGGGAGCATCAGAATGCCAAAGATGAAAGCCTTGGTCTTAACGGTTTCTATATATTCGCGCTGGGCAATCTTAAGAATTTTCCACATTGCTTGTTCCAACCAAATCAATAAAGATTTCATGCAGGGAAGGAACCTTCACTTCGAATCTCCGCACGCGCAGCCGTTCCACCAGAACTTTTAGCAACTGCTGAGTATCTGTATCGCCGGCCAAAGTAATTTCAAAGTTATGTCCATCAGATTCCACCACTTTTACTATAGGCAGCTTCTCGACAAAGTCTGTATCGCCCTCAAGCTCGGCGCTTACAATATTAGATGAACGCCGGGATTTGATGTTCGCCAGACTATCATCCAGTATGGCCTGTCCCTTGTTTATCAGAAGAATCGAATCGCAGAGCTTTTCAGCTTCGTGCATCACATGAGTGGAGAAGATGATGGTTTTGCCTTCATCCCGCATTTCAAGCATAATGGTTTTTAGCAAATCCGTGTTCAGCGGGTCGAGCCCTGCGAACGGCTCGTCAAGTATCAGCAGCTCCGGCTCGTTAATTGCGGTAACGGCAAACTGTAGTTTTTGATGCATCCCTCTTGAAAGCTCCTCTACCTTTTTGGACGCCCAATCCGTCAGCTCTACATGTCGAAGCCACTTGGTGACCCGGCCTGACAGCTCATTTCCGGTAAGGCCCTTGATTGCGCCGAAGAAAGCAAGCACCTTGGCAACGGTCATCTTTCGGTAGAGACCACGCTCCTCAGGCATATAGCCGATACGAGCTTTTGCCTGCTCGACCGAGGAGTTTCCGAATATCCTGATCTGGCCGCTGTCCGGGCAGATAATGTTCATAATCATACGCAGCGTGGTGGTCTTGCCGGCACCGTTAGGTCCGAGAAATCCATAGACAGAAGCCTGGGGGACCGTAACACTCAGGTTGTTCACTGCCCGTACTTCACCGAAAGACTTCTGTAAACTGTTAAGTAAAACTGCATCCATATCCGGTCATCTTTCACGTAGCTCCAGTTCGGCATAAATACAGTAGAAAACGGGCTATATGAATATATGAGCGACGATTCAGCCCTGATCAGTCAATCCCGATGCCGTCAATCGGGACCGGCGTTCAATCCTTATTATGCCATCAAAAAACCATTTATACGCAGATTGTAAGCTATGAGCAAGCAGGAAATCAAGCAGAAACTTCCTCGCCAAAATAACCTCAGAACATCACCCTTTTTCCGAAGTTGTTTCTTGAAAAAAAGGGGAAAATTAATAAATTTTCTTGAATTTTCTTAACAAATTTGATATGTTATGTGAGTTAAGACTCAGCGTGGCACCTGAGGAGGAACAAATTGAGGAGTTCCTATATTTGTCGATTGGCAGAACTTGACTTTCAGGGGGATTTCTGTTAGCTTTTGTTAAGGAGGAAAGACTTATGAAAAAGCTGAACACACATTCAATACTCTCATCATTAATTATCTTTGTATTAATCTTAACGGTTGGAGGGGGACGGTCAGCAACAGCACAAGACGGATTAGCGCTGGAAATCGACGAATTCAATTCTTCGGTCGAGATTGAGCTGATTACCCCGTTAGGTAGGGAGGTTGTGCAGATGAGCGGCCCACTGACTCTGCACGTCCATTTTGATGGTGCGAATGAGGGGGACGCAAACGATGACGACAAAGACGGGCAGGATGAGGTATCGGCGGAGATAGTATCAATGGATTTGAAGGGGTCAAGCCCCTCGCTGGGTGAGGTACTCCTTCGTGTCAATCCCAACGTGCCATCGTTGGGCGAGATCCGAGAGCAGGCTAACAACACACCGGGCGTGCTGGATCTTCCGCCATTCACATCAGGCGTGGCCGACAGCTTCTTCGACGTGTTTTTTGAGATCGAGCTTCCCGACATGGGGCAATCTTTTACAACACTTCAACCGAAGCGGCTGATGGGCGTGATTACACACAAACCAGCAGCACCCTGTGATTCATTTGAGAGCGAGGAAGAAACTGAGATATTTGACGCTGACGGCAACGCGACCGGCTTCTTCCTGGGCACAATGAGGTTAGAGCGAGTATGCGAAGACGAGTGCGACTGGAATCCTGATGATGCACATAAGATGCACTGGCCGCAACTGCCTGACATCGGTACTTCGGGTATGGATGTAGATATGTCCTTACTCTTCCTGGCAGATGATTTCAAGTGCACGGCTACCGGCCCCATCGATGATATTCATATCTGGGGCTCGTTCCGCGATGATGTGTTACCCTCGGACGGTCCGGAAAGTCTGACATTTGAAATCACCATCTATTCGGACATCCCGGCAACAGAGAGCAGTTGGAGCATGCCCGGGGAACCGCTTTGGAGCCGAACATTCAGCCCCGGTGAGTATTCAATTCGCAAGCTTAAAGACAGTCCGGAAGGCTGGTATGACCCGGCGAAAGAGCTCTATTTAGCAAACAATCACACACAAGCCTATCAATACAACTTCTGCATAAAAGAAGGGGCCTTTACACAGGAACAGGGAACTATTTACTGGCTTAACGTTAAGGAACTCAGGCATGACGATGCTGATTATCAATTCGGATGGAAAACAACCCCTCATAAACTCAGATGGAATGACGACGCAGTCTTTTTCCTTGCCGGTAATCTCGTTTCATTCCCAATGAAGTACCCTCAAGAGCATGAGTATGCAGGGGAATCACTTGATCTGGCATTCGTAATTACCGGTGGTGAAAAAGGCCAGGGACGGCATGACCTCGGCGATGCGCCGGACAGTTCCAATAACTCTCCCGGGAAATCCATGCTCGCGTATCCGAGCGGTGTTATAGGGAACTATCCGACTGTTTACGAGGAGGGCTCACCTCCATATGGCCCAATTCACTGGTTGCCCCAAGCCAAGTTTCATCTGGGACAGATTGTTACTAACGAAAGCGAGGCGGATATCGGGTATGACGAGGACGTCAAAAATAATCTTGTTCCACCCGATGATTTATCTGACCTGGACGGGGGAGATGACGGTGTCCGGCTAACACTGGTTCTGCCCGATTGTAAACAGGCTTCGTTCGA
Source organism: uncultured Pirellulales bacterium (assembly GCA_964634515.1). GTDB lineage: Bacteria > Planctomycetota > Phycisphaerae > Sedimentisphaerales > Anaerobacaceae > NIOZ-UU13. Next base: position 4,894 of record CAZWME010000330.1, read on the forward strand.
TTACACGGTGACCGTTTTGGAACCGGATATTAGTATGGCTATTGTCAATGTGTGGTTTGACTGGAATCGTGATGGTGACTGGGACGATGTAGAGGTATGTTCTGACAGCACCACCGTACCGGAATGGGCCGTTCAAAACCAGCAACTGCTGTTCATGGGACCGGGCATGCTTACAATAACCACACCGCCGTTTATGTGCTGGCATCCACAGACGGACGCAGAGCTGGACCCGATATGGATGCGAATCACAATAGGAGAGCTGGTTTGGGGACAGGATGTTATCAACAGCGTTCTTGTAGCCGGCGGCGCCGGACCGGCCAGCGGTTACGACTATGGAGAAACAGAAGACTATTACATTCACCCAAGAAAAGAAGGCGAACCGCTAAAATATGACTGGGGCGACGCCCCTGCAGGAACAGTCGCGGCAGGTTATCCGACGCTTGCTGTTACCGACGGCGCCAACCACGTGATTGCCGGCCCCTGGCTTGGCGACGAAAATGATCAGCCCGAAAACGAACCGGACGGCCAGCCGCATACAAATGCCCTCGGTGACGACCATACTGACAACGATGATGAAGACGGGATTACTATTTCCACACTGATTCCGGGCCAGTCGGCGAATTTAACGGTTGAGGTTAGCGGTGGCGGTGGCGTTGTCCAGGGATGGATTGACTTTAACGGCAATAAGACCTGGGACGCATCGGAAATGATGTTTAACAGTTTCCTGCCCACCGGCAGCCATACGATATCGTTTTCCGTACCGTTTACTACTACAGTAGGACAGACCTTCGCACGGTTCCGAATAAGCAAACAGGGCGGTTTAACTCCTAAAGGTCCGGCCCCGGATGGCGAGGTAGAGGACCACGAAATTTTTGTCGAGAGCCAGCCACAAGTAACAACCAGACCAATCAGCGCTACCCAGTGCCCGGCGGTGTTAACACAATGCCCGACTTCGGTGACTGTGTGTCCGGCAGCCGCGACAAAATGCCCTGCTGTTCAGACTCAGTGTCCGGCCGCAGCTACAACGTGCCCCCCTCTTAAAACTCAGTGCCCGGTTGCCGCGACAAGATGCCCTCCAGTACAAACTCAATGTCCGGCAGTGGAGACTGAATGCCCACCTTCTGAGACAAGGTGCCCTCCAGAGCCTACAA
>CAZWME010000331.1:0-6042 GCA_964634515.1 uncultured Pirellulales bacterium
TCAAGTGTTGGGGATAAGCCTGGGTATCCGGCCCTTAATCCGGTCAGCTTAATAATATCTGACTTTTCATAAATCATATCCCTCCTGAGCTTATCAAGTGTTTTCTTGACAATGTAATCCACATCATGCCTCTCCCGGAATTCATTAAGGGTCATTCCAATTTTTGTAGGGGGTATTTTTGCAACACCATTGTTTTTCGGATTCGGCTTATCACCGTTAATTACTGGAGGTGTGGTCTTGAGGGTAAGATCCCCGTAAAAATTTTTCCTGCAATCAGAACAAATGTATTTTTGCTTTCCAGATCTTTTATCTGTCCCGTTCTTATAGGTGTTGGATGATTTACATCTTGGACATTCCATAGCTAATAATTTGGTTAATACTAAATTACCTATAAAAATACATCTTTTTGTACCATGTTAGGCCTTTTTGACGCATTAATGTTAAAAACTTACCAGAATATTTAATTCGCTCCCACTGCCTGATTCATCATTTGCATTGCTCTCGGATCAGCTCCCTGCGCCTGGGCCAGCATTTCCGGTGGGATGTTTGCCTGTCCGGGGATCCCATTTTGTATCTCCTCCCTTTTTTGCTTAATCGATTGCAGGAGCTTGTCTGCAAACGGTAGGGTGGTATGTTCCAGGAACAGCTCGATATCAATAGCCTGTGACTCCAGCAGGGCCATCAGCGTATCATCGATCACAGCGCGATAGACCGGGGTATTCATTCCCTGGGTGACCACCACATCAAAGTCCAGCTGTTGAACCATTGACGGATCGTACTCGGCTGCCTCATCCCGGTAGACGTTTCCGGAGATGGCCAGGAACCGCTTCTCCTTATAGTATTGTGTGATCACCTTCAGGGCTTTCATATCCCTTGACTGCTTAAAGCTGTTGAACACGCCCATGTAATCCACTGAGTTGATCGTGGCGTTCTGTGCCTCCTGTGCATACAGGGATGAGGGGGTACCACTCTTGGCTTCCTTGCCCTGTATCGCTGAATGAACACCGGACACCTCTTGAAAAAATTGAAGCTGGTAGGCGAGCATCTCCTGTATCCCGATATTGATCGAGTTGGCTGCTACCTGTTCAGGTATCTTGTTTGAGCCGGGATCGGGCTTATACTTGATCACCCCATTAAAACGGCTCCACTCATCGGAGAAGTCATTGATATCCATATCATCAGGAATACACTTCTCCGGGACCAGTAGCACCCCTTTGGCTGATGCGGAGATAATGAAGTCCATCATAATGATCAGGCGGTTGATATATCGTTGCTGGTCAAGAACATCCTCAACCAATCCCCACACCTCACCGTCCAACAGGGGGTACAGCAGGATAGCATACGGGTGTGACTCATGCTTGTAAGGTGTTTCGCCTTCAAACAGCGCATGACCGGAAGGGGTCAGAAATTTGACGTACCAGAAGTTTTCATACTTCTCCTTCGCTTCGATCAATGGAATATCTTCGGGAGCTAATCCCAGGGCTGTTCCCTCGTCAAGGCGTTTCTGGTTCATCACAGCAATCTCCTTGAGGGTATAGGGCACGATCTCAAACGTGGCATCAACCGGATCATGGGCCAGCACGCGCAGCTCACTCTTTTTCTCCCACACCTCGAACAGCCGGCACTTATCTTTCTCAGTAGGGATCAGGAAGGAAAGGTTATCCAGCCGGTCAGCATCCAGCCCGTCCTCGCGTATGCTGGTCACGGCCAATCCCCCTTCATACAATGCCCGAATCTTTTTCTCATCGTTGCTGTTCTTTGCGAACTGCACAATGATATCTTCCAGGGTGGTGTCGATGATCTCACCGATCAGGCGTAGGTCATGCAGCCGGATGTCTGACACATCGCTGTTAAAGAATATCCGTTGCGGATTGACATTCTCCAGGTACAGATCCTCGATGTTACGCTCATGCCAGTAGCGGTAAGATACTTTTTGTATGGGCGCACCCGACAGCGAAAATTCCTCCCATAACCGGGCATCCAGGTCATCCGCTTTGTTAATCGTTTTTGCTGCATCGATGGAGTTGGAAAGCATCTCTGAAAGCGTCCCATCATCCTTGTCACGGGCAATGACCTGCGTTTTGGTGGGGTTGCTGCGGTACTGCCCGATCAGGTTCTTCACGACCTGGCGAATGACGTTTTGCTTCAGGGGTACCTTGCCCTGGTTCTTGATGTATGTTTCCTCGGTGATGTAGTTGCCATCATCATCAAGCACCTGATCGCTCCATTGATCACCCCGGTAATACTTGCGGTTCCGCATCCTGCGTACCCGGAAATCGCGTAGTGACTCCCAATAGAAGTTACACTTGTCCAGTAGTGTACGGTTCTCGGATGTATCCGCATACACATCGTCAATAACAAATTTCTCAATCTCCTGGGTCATCCCAAGCGTTTTGTTATTGAATTTGATATAGTCAATAGGTCCAGTTTTCATCTCTCTGATTTTAAACATTTTCCCGATGTCCAAAACCAGATTGCACTCTATTTCTTAAACTTAGAAACTGTTTCCACAAAGTTACGCGTTAAACGTTCCTGCTGATCCTTCAGCTTTTGGATCTTCTCCGGGTCATCCGTTCGTGCGATATCCTCATCGATATACTCCAGGTCTTGCTTCAAATATTTCAACTCATCCTGCACGTTCTCATGGTAGGCATCGATCAGATCTTCTTTCCTGATTCCTGTCTTGCTGGATTCTGTTCTTAGCGCAGACTCATACTCCCTCATCTCTTCAATAACATCATAATACCTGGTATAAACAGAGTTACGCCAGGGCTGGGCGTAAAACCTACGGAATACAGGGATGGTGTTTGGATTTACTTCTGAAAGTATCTTCGCACCTTCCTTATTATTAAGAACATCCTGCGCACCCTCAATAATACTGGCACCCGTTTTGATAGTATTGTTCCAGAACTTGCCCCGGCCGGCGAAGAAATATTCAAACATATGCTCTACCTTGGACGGGTTCCAATCAAATAGCTCACTAACTTTTTTATGCTTACCATCATCATCGATATAGTACTTCTCCCGCTTATCATCCTCCACCGTTGGATCCCCTCCCCCTACCTTGAACAGAAAATCAGTGAATTTCTTCAGGTATTTATTCACATTCGATTTCCCAAGACCAGAATCGGCCAGTTGTGCTTCCTGTGCTTTCGTGAAGGGTGTCCTGAATACTGCGCTACCTGCAAAATTTTCATTGGTAGCTATATCGAAGATCGGTATGGTAATGGACGGTACAACGGGCCTGGGTGAAAACTTGCCCTTTTCATTAATAAATTCAGCCGGGTTCACCGGTGACAACGCTGCCCCAATATTTGACACACCGTCCAACATGGCCTCTCCTATTTCCTTCTCACCTGAGGCAAGGCTTTGGAAAGCCAATACGCCCAGCGCATTGAACGCCCTAAAACCGAATGGGAGAGGAATGGTAACGAATCGGTCCTGTTCCTTCCCCGGAACGGGTATGACCAGATTATTATATTTGTGGTAATCGTTTAGCTCCTGGTAATCATTTACTGTATCATCATCATCATCACCACCCCATAAGTTATTAAACAGAGCCGTTAGAAATCCCAATGCCATAAATCCTGCGGATACACCAATAAATTTCCCTGGATTATCTTTTGCCAGCTTCCCAAAGTTCTGTCCACCCTGCACGCCTGCGTTAAAAAACAGGTACAGCGCACCAGCGAGCGATGAATTCCGGCCTTTCCGGTTAAAGTTGACAGTTATATTCTTTGCTTCCTGGATCGCCTGTTTGGAGCTTTTCCCGCTTTGTATGGCCGTCATATATGTGGCAAAGCGCGAAAGGCTTTCACTCCGGATGGCCCAATGCTCCAAAAGCTCCCCTCCTTTGAGGTATAAATCCCTCACCTGTTTTGCTCCCGGCTTACCACCCTCCAGCCTTTTCAGTTTCTTCCGGATATCCATCTCCAGCTGATCAATATCTCTAAGATGGATATACCCTGTCGGTCCACCCAGCCGGACAAAATCCCGATACATCTTATGAACTTCGTTTTTCGGATCTAGCTTACCCTTCAGATCCTTGATAATAGCTGACCGTGCCGCAGGTAAATTCTTAATAAATTTGGCAGCATCTCCCTTTTCGCCTTTTATTGCATGTGCCATCACGGCATACCCCATATCACGCCACTGGTTAATCGGTATAAAAGCCGGTGATTTACTGGTGAACTCTGTGGCCAGCCACCTTTGAAACATAGGTGCCCAGGCCAACCATTTCTCCTGCATCATGTACCGGGTGATCGACTCAATGGGCGATGGTGTTTTGTTCACCGCATCGGCCACATCTGCCGGGAGGATCATCACATATTTCTCACCACCGATCCACACCTCCACCTCATGCTTCTTGGCCTGAGAGAGTGATCTGCGGTTCATGTGTGTGGTGTTGAACTTTGTTTCTACCTTACCCTCATCGAACAGCTCTTGTGGTGGTTTTTCTACCTCCTCTTTAAAGTTTTTCTTCCCGTCCTCGTTATACGTGCCATCCCATATGTAATACACTTTCTTAAATGAGAAGAACTTATTACCGTCCTGGTCTGTGATATCCTTATTGTCCCTCACGAAGGCGGCCATGTATTGCTTGATGCGGTTCTTTTCACCCATCACGATGGCTGTATGGGCCATGTTCGTGATATACTTCAGCGGATCATCTGCCATTGATTTACGTCCCTTGGCTGAACGGTATGGATTTACGATCCTGCTGATATCTTGCTCCATGTAATCAATCATCGCATCCTCATCCGACTGCTCCCACCCCCTTAATGGCACGTAATACTTATAGGCATCAGGCCCGGATACGAGACTATTATGTAAGTCTATTGAGATCAATCCGTAACCCTTCTGCTTATCCAGCGCATACCTGGTGGCATTGTTCACCGCTTTCCAGAAATCATCGATCTGCTTTTGTGTCATCCTGGATTCATACTTCTCAATAATCTTCTCTGCATCAGCCGTTTCCATCCCGGACCAGTTTGTTCTGGTGGTATTGGGGTTACGCTTTCCTATGACCGTGTTCCGTTCGGGTGCATGCTTGGCCTTCATATACTCATTCACCTCATGGAAGTTCATGTCTGCACCTTTCTCAATGGCACTGAAAGCCTTTAGTAATGGTAGTTCATACGTTTCGTCATACGTTTCGATCTCATTCCGGACAATCTGGTGTGACGCATTCTCCTGCTGATAGGCGTTTGAGAAATCATTAATCTTCCCACCTGCCTTGATCACCCGGTCCTGCAGGGAGCGCAGGGAGAACATCTTGTCCTGCCAGGCTTCCCTAAACTTCTGCCCTTTTTTCTGTAATACATTCACTGGTGGACCGGGCTTCTTCTCTTCTTCTGCCACTTTCTTCCTCGTTACAAGTGCTTCACCGGCAAACGTGGGTCTGTTCTTCTTCTTCAGGTTTTTCCGGGACCGGGCCAGCAGGTCAATAATATCCTTTTTGTTGTAATTGATATTAAACATCTTGCGGAGCAACCTGCGCACACCGGCCACAAACCTGTCCAGGATCGTCTGGTTGGAATTGTCCTCGGCAATACGGGCAATATATTCATCAGCAATCTCAACCTTGTCATTGGTGTTGTAAACCCTTGACATGGTTTTGATATCAGCCATTGACATGGAGCCGTACACATCAAGTAGCACCTTGTCAAACTCTTTCCCTAACAGCTCACGCAATCCCTTGTGCCCCACTACCTCATGGAAAACTGTTTTGACCGCCTCCTCCTCGCTGTTCAGCTCATTTTCGATCAGGTACACCTTATCGTTGCGCACATCATACGCACCTGGGATCCGCTTATCATCCTTGATCGCTCTCTGTATGGGTGATGGCAGTTCACTACGATTGCTTACCACGATGATCGGGGTGTTCAGGTCGGCAGATAGCTTGTCGGCCACTCCCTGCACATTGACCGGTTGTTTTTGGAATAGCTCACCGGCAAAGGTTGGTCTGCGTTGCTCTTTCTTGTAAAGAGGCACCTGGCCCTTATAAGCATTGAATAGCTCTTGGGTGATCGGGAGGGTGTG
>CAZWME010000332.1:0-6030 GCA_964634515.1 uncultured Pirellulales bacterium
TAGTCGTTTTTCGGAGTTCAGAGGTCTTTAGTATGCCAACCAAACACTCGTATAAAAGAGCGCGAGGCTGACGTAGGATTTTAGGCGGCATCTGTTTTTCCATCAATATCTCTGCTGCCTCATTACGCCACAATAATCGTGCTATAGCTAATGGATTTATGTTTTTATTTGTCTGGGCCTTACGATTTGTAACAAAGTTAACGGCACCTCTCTGGCCTCTTATAGAAATTATGATACCCCAGCATTTAGGAATATAGTTCTGGATAGAGTCGATATAACGGTCGCCCACGATGATAGAAATTTTATCAAAAACTGCGTTATATGATTTGACTTGCTCCTCAAGCCTGTGGAGTGAATCTTTATTGCTCTTAATTTCATAACCTGCAAGATAACCGTTAACCACGGCAATATCAGCTCGGCATTTCCCATGATTCAAACCGAGTTCATCAATCACAAGTGTATTTTTATGGGCATGTTGCCGTCTAAGTATTTTTCTATGGAAGTTTTGTCTAATTTCTTTATCATTCATACCTTAACACTTCATTAATCAGGCCAAGTTTTCTTTACTGGTCATACACAAACACAAAATCACATAAATTGAGAAAATCTTTCTTTTTGTAGTTATTTATATTATGTTCTCAGAAAATGTCTTCTAACAATAGCAACTTCTTTTCATTCAATGATTATCCTATTATACAATGTATTTCGGATTTATCTGAAAAAATCTTGATATTTCGAACTTATAATAGATTGTGGCCGGGATTTCATTGTAGAAATATTCGATGGATTTATGCTTGCTGTTATAAAGAGCACTTAATAAAATGACTCTGCATTCAAACGGCTTATTTCGCCTCTGGACGGTATCAGGCTACATCGACAATGCTGTACATTGCCTGTTTCGCCTTCCTTGCCAGAGACGAAAACGCTCGCTTTCGGTGCTCACGATTAATTTTATTAGGCACTCTAAAGTAAAATGAAATTATGGAATTTTGTACATCTATTCACTGCATGGACGGCCGGATACAGACCAAGATTTGTGACTATTTGAAGAGCAGTTATAATGTGAAGTATGTTGATACAATCACTGAGCCGGGGCCGTGTAAAATAATCGCTGAAAATACCGACATCAACGCGGTTAATTCAATTCTCCAGAGAGTGAAAATTTCAATAGATGTCCACAAATCAAACCTGGTTGCCATATCTGGGCATTACGATTGTGCGGGGAATCCATGCGAAGCTGAAGTACAAAAAGGACAAATCAAACAATCTGTCGAATACTTCAAAAGCTTATACCCCAACACTGAAATAATCGGTCTATGGGTTGATGATAACTGGAAAGTAAACTCTTTATAATTCATTAATCTCTGAAATTCAGCACAGCAAATTCTCCGTGATACTTTTTGGCCGCTTTGTCATACTCCTTAGCGGCCAAGATTTCGTCGTGGAAATATCCAATGGATTTATAACTGTTATTTAAAGCTACACGGACCCGCCATTTATTTGCATGTTTGCTCCAGATTACTCCCTTATATTTTGATGGTGAGTTGTTTCTCTTGATATATGGCCGGTTGATATTGTTCTGTGCGTGAGTTGCCGGCCGAAGGTTTGCCTTTCGATTATCCCACCCCTTATGGTTTATATGGTCAACGAGAAGATGGTCGGGCGGATTGATAATCTCACGGTGCATTTTAATATAGAGTATCTTTCTGGTTTTTGGGCATCTTTTGTTTCGCCCGGCATAAAATGTATTTACACCCTTGCAGACGTACCATTTATGTTTGTTTATCCGCTCGAAATCATCCGTGTCAACGATGACGTATTTGCCCTGCGTTAGAGGTATCCGGCGGAATGTGTAGCCGTAACGAATCCGGCGGTATAACAGTACAAGAGCCACAAAAGGCCATGCAAGCCAGTCTGGAATCGTGATGGAAAAGTTGAGCTTAATTTTCTCGCTCCGCAGAGAGAATTTCAAATTTAGGGGCCAGTTGGCCGGGAGGAAAAACAGTCCCTCTATAATTAGACGAGTGTGCACTTTTGACACGAAAATTCAGGTTTTTTTTGTGGTTCGTCGGACGTAACTCGTTGTTAAGGAAGGAGATAAAAAATTTTAAAAATTTTGATTTTTGTTTTTAACAGTGAGCGTTTTTGACCGAAAATTCGCGGGCAATTTACCTATTTTAACGCAAAATTCCGAATGCAAAGGGTATGCGGAGGGTAGGAAAGAGAAGAAAGCCGAGGGGTAAATCAGGGCTGTTCGAGGAAGGGGCTTTTGAAGGGGTTTTTCTTATTCAGCTTAGCTGATGCGGCGGTGAGCTGGTCGGAGGTTTTCATAGGTTTTGCGGGTACGGTCAGGGAAATGTTGTGCCAGGAAGCACTTATATTTTCTATTTTCGATTGAATATTTACTATTGTTCCCGCTCCTTCGACTCCTTCGATAAGACTCAGGGCAGGCTCACTCGGGATGGTATTTTCGGCTTGTGTATTGAGTGATAAGGTGAAAATGACAGCGGCTTCGGATAATTCGGCGAAGTTGATATCCTTTTGGCCGCCCTGGTATAAAATCACATCCAGCCAGGCGGAGGTGTCGTCCCGGCCGGTCTCTGTTTTGAGGGAGTAGTCGCCGAAGACGGCATGGGCGATTTGGAAATTACAGATGACAGGCCCGGATAAAATCTTCATTGATTGATTGAGCTGTATCTTGTCCGGTATTTTCAAATCGGCGATATTACCCTCAAATAGCAGGCGGAGGCGGAGGTCTTTTGCTTTGATGGTTGCGTTTTTCAGGCGGTCGAGTGAGATATGGGTATCGCCGCGGTCGGTGGCGAAGACGACGGCGCCGAGGATGTCGGATTCGTCCTGGACGGCGAAGGTGGTTGCGGAGGAGTAGTCGTAGCCATCGTGCAGGCATTGCAGGCGCATAGCGAGAGGGCCAGAGCCGGAGTTCCAGTAGGCCAGCAGGGGGCGTCTCTGGTTCCAGAGGTCGCCGATATTTACAGAGCCGAGGGTGTAATCGGGATGGAGGTATGTCGTGCCGATGATGTCGTGTTTGTCGGGTGAGTTGCGGGTGAAGGTTTCGATTTCAAGGCGGGGCTCGGGCAGTTCGGTGAAGTAGCGGAAGAAGACCTGCGGGCATTCGGCGCCGATACGGTGGGCGTCGAGGGACTCGTATGCTTTGCTTTCCGGCAGGAAAATTATTTTGTTGCCGGTTGCTCTTTGGATGAAGGCTTGGGTGCTGTCGCGCAGGAGCGTGGCGTAGCAGCGGCTGTGCGGGCCGGACCACTGGCGGGTCGGGGGGTGAAAACGGCGGGCGAGGTGGTACCAGGCGAAACGGTTCAGCTCGCGCAGGAGTCTTTGCGAGGCGGGGTCTTTGATGTGGCGGAGCATGCGGGCCAGTTCGTTTATGGCCACGACCGTATAAGTGGGGCTGTTGTACTCGCGGAATGAGCCCTGCCTGAAGGTGTATTCGTAAAATATTTTGAGGCGTTTTTTTCCGTAGTCTGTGAGTTCGGAGTTGCCGAAGAGTTCGCCGGCGGATAGCGTGACATAGGTGCCCATAATGGCGATGTTGGTATAGCCTGGGCCGACGTTTCGTCGCTTGATGGAGTGAGCGGCGTGGATGATGGAGTCTTTGAGAAGCTGCTGCAGGTCGTCGGGCAGGCGGTGCGTGTGGTCGTGAGCGACCTGGAGCAATTGTGTTCCCAAAAAGTCGGCCCAGTTCCAGTCGGGTGGTGACATCTTTTCGAGCGGTTCTTCGGCGAACCACGACCATATTCCGTAAGTGCGGTTGTTTGGATCCTGGTCCTGAAGGGAGATGACTTTGCGGAGTATGTCGCAAGCGCGTTTGAGGCGGTCGGCCTGGCCGCTGTCGAGCAGGGCGACGGCGTAGTTAAGGGAGTCTCGTGGCGGGTGGACATAGTCGGCTTTGAGGGTTGTGTGGTAGCCCGGGGAGGAAAATGGCCGGCGAATCATATGCTCGGCGGGGTCGTAGCGGGCGTCCTGCTGGCTGAGGGCCTTGAGGAAGGCGTCTTTTTGCTGTTGTGATGAGAACAGCTCGGCGGCGGAACACACAGAAGGGATGCACAACAGGCTCAGCAGGGATATTATTGTTAATTTTGCTCGAAGGCAGCTCATTGATATCGTTCCTCTATATCGATATTTTTTTATTGATTTACAGGTCCGGAATTATAATATCTGAACTTCCCGGGCAAGTCCAGTTGTTTTGCTTGCTTGTTGGGTGGTTGAGTAGAACGTTGTCGCAGTTAAATAACCGTATTAAGCGGAACTGCATAGGGTTTGTCATATTTTTCTTGACAAAATCAAAACTTGTTCGTATCTTTTATGGATATGGCAGCGAGTGGCAAACTCATGTAGTTTTTTCAACAGGCCCGATTACATATTGAGGCCGGCGGAGTCTTGTGAGGGTAATAAAACGGTTACGGGTTCTTGTACCGAAACTATATAAACAGTAGTTGGAATTCGAGAAAGGAGATTTGCTCTATGAATGACTATCTAAAAGAAAGAGTAGAGAAGCAAAGAGAGTGGTATGAAATTAAAGCAAGTAGAAACAAAAAGACATTTTTTACCTACCAAACAATCATCATAATTTTGGGTGCGTTAATCCCGGTTCTTGTGACGTTTGAAGGTGCAGTTCCTCAATTGAAGCTCTGGGCTGGCCCAATAACGGCGTTGATTGCTGCAGTTATAGCTGTCATTGCAGGGCTTGATAAACTCGGACAGCCTCAACCGAACTGGTTCAACTACAGGGCAAACGAAGAAACGATAAAGAAAGAAGAGTGGCTATATAAATGTAGAGCCGGCCAGTACAGGGGATTAGGTGATCAAGAGGCAAATCGTCTCTTAGTCGAGAGAATCGAGAGCGTAGTTTCTGCTGATATAGCACGCATTACTAACTTGGAAGGAGAAAGAAAAGATGGACAAGGCTATGGACCTGCAATAAGACCGGGTCAGCCGGAAAGTGGTGGCAAGCCTAACCGGGGCGTGAACTCGGACGCCGGCTGAGGTAAGGGGCCAATCCAATTGGGCTCACATGGCCGGTAGTGCCGAAGCGGTCGGAATACCTTTATGAGCACATCAGGTATTTCTTTTACAATAACAGTGGCGGTATCTTGGTCCTTGACAAGCCAAATAAAGTTGTCTGTCGCAACGAAAAATCCTTTGTGAGCGTAGTTTAAACCGCGCAGAAAGTCGGTCAATCGGGCTTGTCCATCCTCAGCCGCCGACGAGTTGAGAAAGTAGATGAGTAAGTTAGTAGCCGTTGGCATCTGCATGGATTACGAGTGCAAGTGCCAGATGCAAGAGCGCGCCGAACACGCCGACCCATCATCGTGCGGCGCATCTACAATTGCTCTCTGTTTGTCCATATTTAATCCTCCTGCAGTGAACCGCGTTGGCAACCAATGCACCCCATATGGTCAAACTCAATATGAACTGATTTTGTTGCCTTGCACGGCCAGATATTGTTTATACGATTTCCCTACAAGAGCTTAAATCTCTCGCGATAAAGCAGGAAAGCAAAAAATTAAAGGGTATCCTCCCTGGTTCGCTTAATCTAAAGAATAATTATACTATTTATGTGGGACAGACAAGGGAAAATTCACGTTTTGTAGCGTCAAAGTATGCAAAATAGCCGAATTTTTCGACAAAAAACGCTCAAAACCAAACCAAAACTGGAGCAACCTGTCCTGAGCTTGTCGAAGGAAGCGCAAGTCCTGAGCGAAGTCGAAGGATCAACCACATTCTTGTCCCGTTAGCTTGCCCTGTGGGTTTATTCTGTGGGATAATGTCTATCTAATCGGGGTCCACTCAGAATCCCCAACACAAATCAGTACTGTCGTCAGCTTAAAATATGTTCCATCTTAATGCAATTGTGGACTAAGGCAGGCAAGGTGATAAAGCTTGCTTTAAGGGTTCATCCGGTTAATGCGTAGGTGAACCTGGTAGATCAGGTCCTTGGAGTGGCTTGGAGAGAAAAATCGTTTGGGCAGAGGCTCAAATTTGGGCTGCTGGGGG
>CAZWME010000333.1:0-6028 GCA_964634515.1 uncultured Pirellulales bacterium
TTGTACTCAATGAACTCCTGAAAAGGAATTTTCCAAAGGATAGGATACTTATGTCACTGGAAAGGAATATGCACTGTGGGGTAGGGAAATGCGGACACTGCATGATAGGTTACAAATACACGTGTCTTGACGGACCAATATTTACTTATTGGGATGCCATAAATTTACCGGAGATGGTCTAAAGGGGATAGATAATGAGTAAGCCAAAAGTAGGCATATACGGATTAACGGGATGTGCTGGGGACCAGTTAGTTATTTTAAATTGTGAGGATGAACTACTTGACGTCGTCAGAGCATTGGATATTAAGTCCTTTCCGATGGCAATGTCGGGAGGCGATGACAATTGCCCTTTAGATATCGTCTTCATCGATGGGTCTGTGGTGCAACCAAAAGATGAAGAAATGTTGAAAAGGCTGAGAGAGAGGGCGAAATTACTTGTTGCTATCGGTACTTGTGCTGTCTGGGGCGGCGTACAAGCGATGAAGAATGAATTCTCGAAGGAAGAAGTTAAAAAGAAGGTATACGGCCCCAAAGGCGACATATTCAAGACCATTGCTCCACAACCACTAAGCAGCTTTGTCAAGGTTGACCTTTCTATATCTGGTTGCCCGATAGAGAAGGAGCAATTATTACAGGCAGTGGCTTCTTTGTTGCATGGTGATCTGCCTCGACTGCCTAATTATGCTGTCTGCGCTGAGTGCAAGATGGCAGAGAATCCTTGCCTATTGCTTGAAAAGGGACAGCTATGCCTGGGGCCGATAACGGTAGCTGGCTGCAATGCTCGATGCCCAAGCTATGGTGTGCCTTGCAGGGGATGCCGCGGACCTGTTGAAGAAGCAAATATTTCTTCTGAAATTGAATTGCTTAAGGAAAAGGGATTTACATGGATTGACATCCAGAACCGGCTGCGAACCTTTGCCGCTCCAGCCAACTGCTTTGAAGATAAAGTCTTTAAGGAAGGTGCGAATGCATAACTCAATAGTAATTGACCACATCTGTCGTGTTGAAGGACACGGTGGTATAACCGTAAAAATTAAAGACGGCAAAGTTGTCGATGTAAATATGGATATCTTTGAAGGACCTCGATTCTTTGAGCCCCTGGTTATTGGCAGGGCCTACGATGAAGTGTCCCCGATATTGATGCGGATATGTGCGATTTGTTCTGCATCTCATACCGTAGCTTCTTTGATGGCTGTTGAGAATGCCTTTGGTATCGAAGTTACCCCCCAGACAAATTTATTGAGAGAGCTTTTAGTACATGGAGGTAACATTGAAAGCCACGCCCTACATGTATTTTGTCTGGCGGTGCCCGACTTCCTGGACTATCCCAGCGTCATCGCATTGGCTTCAGATTATCCCGGGGAAGTAAAGACAGGTTTGGAATTGAAGAAGTTAGGCAATACTATCCAGGAGACAATAGGAGGTCGAGCTATTCATCCTGTAAATGCTGTTGTTGGGGGTTTTGGGAAACTATCTACCAGGGATGAATTGCGGAACCTGAAGGAAAAACTGAAACGGGGATTGGAACAAAGTCTGGCCGCCATTGAGCTTCTATCCAGCTTTCAAGTACCTGATTTCTGCGTTTCGCCCAATATCTATGCCGCCTTATCATCTAATGAACACCGATACAGTTTGTTTGGAGACAAGATAGTTTTGTCCACGGGAGATACTAAAGATATCAAATTGTATAGGGAAATATGTAATGAGAAAGTTGTTGCACACTCCCATGCGAAACAGAGCTGGTTCGACGGAAAGCCCTTTGCCGTCGGTGCATTGGCAAGGATTGTACTCAATGGGGAGAAACTATCTGGTGAAGCTAAAAAATCCAGCGTACAGTTGGGTCTTGATACAGTCTCAGATAATATGCTTTATAACAATGCTGCCCAGGCCGTTGAAATTACCTACTCTATAGAAAGATCAATTGAAATCGTTGACGAATTGCTTGGAGTTGGGATAAGGCAGGAAAAGCCGCTGGAAGTCAGCGCAAGGGCCGGTAAAGGAATTGGTGCTGTTGAAGCCCCACGCGGTACGCTCTACCACAGTTATAGCTTCGACGAAGCTGGCCAGCTTACCGAAGCTGATATCATCACCCCGACGGCTCAGAATTTGGCGAACATTGAAAAGGATCTGCGTGTAGCGGTCGAGAATCTGATGGATGAGCCAAAGGAACTCTTATCTTCAAAGTTAGAGATGGTAGTGAGAGCTTACGATCCCTGTATATCCTGTGCCGTCCATTTAGTTGAGGTGAACTTCGACTGAGCACGACTGTTTTGATTGAGAAAGCGGATACAACTTATAGAAATATCACGATTGTTGGTGTCGGTAACCGACTTCTTGGAGATGAAGGGGTAGGATTACATATCATAGATAAACTTTCCCAAATTCCGATGCCGCCCTGTGTGAATATTATTGACTGTGGATGCGATTTATTGACTCTTATGGCCTATATAAACGAACCAGAGAGAATTCTTATCATCGATGCTATCCGAGCCGGAGGAGAACCGGGTGAAATTTATAGTTTCGACTACAGCAGACTCACAACCGCGAGGGTTGAAATGTGTTCTGCTCATCAAGTCAAAACGGTGGATGCCCTCCGCTTAATAAAGCTGGTATGTCCTGCCCTGGCGGACTCCGAAATTGCTGTGATCGGTGTAGAGCCAAAGGCAATGGAGCTGAGCAGTAATTTGTCAAAAGAAGTCAGTGAAAGCATTGCAGGAGTAATGAGGTTTGTACTTGAAGAAATATCGTTGCTGTTTTTTCCTTTGCACGAAGAGAAACAATGCCTGGATATGAGCGACTGATTCAAGGCGAATAGAAGTTGCTACTTGGGAAAGAATGACTTCATACCAAAGGAGTTACTGGTTTACTTCATAGCGGCAGCGCATGCTGTAACAAGTTCTAATGGCCAGGTAGATCAAAGCTTGGAAGACCTGAACAAGAATGCCGGTATCGTTACTTAGAACTGTTATGATTTTCTACGCCTTCAATATTTTAACATAGGAGAAGATATGGCTGCTACAAGCATACTTATTATAGATGATGATCCGGAATTCGTTGAGATTACAAAAGCCATTCTCGAGACAGAGCAATACGATGTAAGCTGCGCTTACGATGCACACGAAGGATTTACCAAGCTGGAGGAACATATTCCGGATGCGATCTTACTCGACATAATGATGGGAAAAGGTGCTGAGGGATTTATTTTTGCAAGGAAAATAAGAAAAGACCATCGTTTT
This sequence comes from uncultured Pirellulales bacterium, assembly GCA_964634515.1. Lineage (GTDB taxonomy): Bacteria > Planctomycetota > Phycisphaerae > Sedimentisphaerales > Anaerobacaceae > NIOZ-UU13. The sequence goes on from CAZWME010000333.1 coordinate 3,237, forward strand.
GCCAAGATACCAATTCTGATGCTGACTTCCATGCGGGAACAAACAGGATTTGATTTTCCTGGCGAACCCATACACTCCAAGTTCTTGCCGATTGACGAGTACATAGAGAAACCTTTCGAGCCCCAGGTTCTTTTTGAAAAGATTAAACAACAGCTTGCAAAACGAAACGCAGGTTGATCGCAGCGGTGCATACCCGGCGCAGCCGCAACTATAGACGGCGGCCTTGTCCATTGTGCCAACGCAGTGCCTATAGGTTTCGAACCGTTACCCGAACTTTGCACGATTTAGGAGACTTAGTTACCAGAAGACCTCAAAATATTATTCTCACGTACTCTCAACACCAATATCTACAACCGGGCGCTGTCTCAGCCGGAGATTCGATTTCTTGTGGGTAACTAACATTATTATTCTCTGAAGGGAAGACCTGCATCAGGACGACATTGTTGAGCTGATAGATTAAGCAGCTTGATGAGTAAACTATGGCCACGGCTGTAGTCGGCTTTGGTTAGGTAGGGATTTTGTATCAGTTCGGGATCTATACTGATTAATTCGGTATGGACCCCGATTCTTTTTGAGGCTGTATTAGTAGTCTTTCATGCCTCTCATCCATTCCGGCCAGTTTTCTTTCTGGGCACCACCGGCTATGGTCCAGGGACCTCGAATGTCATAGTTTTTATGCCATTTAAATGTCCACAATTCTTTAAGATCAACTTTTCTGACAGACCAGTCCAGGAAAACACTATTTACCGCCGCATTATGCCGGTTAAGACAGACACGCCGTATTTCATTGGTACCCGGGCTATGCGTATCGGCCTCATGTTCTGGAGGTCGGTCAATTGAATGAGCCCACACATCGTACCAGTAACAATCAAGGAAGACCGGTATATTATGCGCAGGCTTGTTATTGACACTCCTCCAGTAATTCCCTTCCTGTCCACCGGCACTAACTACTCGATTGCACAGCCACTCATTGAAACCATAGCTGCCATAGCTGCCGTCGTCAAATATTCCCCAGGCTGCAAATGGGCTGAGACCTCCTTCGGACAGAGGTTTCACGGCCATCGGGCAGGTACGCATTTTAAGATCTTTGTAGTTCGTGCGCATTACTGTCGGCCATCTCTCTCCGCCAGATTGGCTTTCTCCACCGAGGCCTCTATGAAAATAGCCGTTGTTATCATCAGTATACATCTTCCAGATAATGATCCATTGGTGTAGGCTTGCCTGGCAGGCAATTGCTTTTGCTTGTTTCTTCACCCGATTTAGCGCCGGCATTAATATGGCCATGAGTAACGCAATGATGGCGATTACCACTAAGAGTTCTATCAGCGTAAATCCTCGACGACGGTTTGGAACTTGATAGTTTTGTATTTTCATACCAATACCCTGCCTTTCAAGTCTGTATTTCAAATTTCAGAATTGATAAAGCCACTAACCAGCATAAAATGTCAACCCTGAAGGACTTGCTTTTCTGCATAACGGCCACTCTTTGACCGACATTTCCAATTGATACTTTCTGAAATACTTCCAACCTTTTGAAACTTACATTATACCAAAATCTTCTTAAAATTGCAACAATCTGAAACCTCTTTTTCACAGGTTTTGCCCCTGACATAGGGTGAACACGAGAAGACCTTTGCCAGGATTGTCTTAGGTGGCTATAATAGTGGTTGTATCAAGTATATTTTATGCTGCCATTGAAGGATGACATTTAAGGAAATATAGCATGAGCATAAAATCTAATGGGTATGAATTGATCATCCATATTTCAAAATCAGAAAAGGAGGACGACATGTTTAGTTTTCGACGATACTTAAATGTCTGTACAATTTTCTTTCTTCTATCATTTACGGCTTTTTCAAATGCGGCTTATCAAGCCAATGACATTTCGCTGGCCAAATCGTTCCCTCATGAAAAATTGCAGGAAATACTCATTCCTCCGAATGAGTGGCATCCGTTCCCAAAAGTCTCGGATCGAGAAGCTTGGGAACGAATACCGGACGCGATCCAACAAATAATCATTCAAAACGCGGACAGTGTGGCTAAACTCGAAGTACCTGTTCTTCCGGCGTCTGTGTATTTACAGTATAAACGCAACGGCAACCGCAGCAATTACCAGGACATCTGGTACCAGCGGCGGGAACGGCTTCATGTATTGGTTGCGGCCGAATGCATCGAAAACAAAGGCCGATTTCTTGATCCGATTACCGATTTGATCTGGGCAATGTGTGAAGAAACCTCCTGGACCTGGCCGGCGCATATCCATCCGCAAAAAGCGGGAACCGGTCTGCCTGATGCAGATGATCAGGTGGTTGCTCTCTTTTCAGCACAGACATCAAACTCACTTGTGTTGACTAATTATTTATTGGGCGAGCAGCTCGATACCATATCTCCGTTGATAAGCGATCGGATCGACAAGGAAATTGAGCGGCGGATTTTGACACCGTTCTTAACCAAAGAATTTGGCTGGATGGGTTATTCCGCGCGAAGGAACAAACACTATCCCAACAATTGGAATCCATGGATTTGCTCGAACGTTTTGCTCTCTGCTCTCCTTTCTGAAAAAGATGAAATACACAGAGCGCGGTTGGTTCACAAGACTTTGGATTGTTTGGATAACTTTTTGACCTATTACCCGCACGATGGCAGTTGCGACGAAGGGCCAAGTTATTGGGGACGCGCAGGGGCGAGTGTGTTTGATGCATTTGAGCATTTATACAGCGCGACCGACAAGCAGTTTGATTATTACCGGCATCCGTTGATACAAGAGATGGCCCGGTTTATCTACCGCGCGC
>CAZWME010000334.1:0-6019 GCA_964634515.1 uncultured Pirellulales bacterium
TGGACCGCTATGGAGTGAATGGGAATATAAGCTACATCGCGGCAATATCGTCATCTACACTCCTGTGACGCCTTGGAATTCCGAAACCTGTAAACCAGACCCCGAACGGCGATATATGGCCAAGCATTTGCGTATTGTACCTTCTTCGCCTGGTCCATATGGGCTTGAGTATTTCCGTCACACCGGCCGGTGGTGTCCGTTGCCTTGTACAGGAAATATTGAGGAAATTGCCGATTCAATCGAAGCGGACGCGTTCGGTCTGTGTGTTCCTACTGAGCCGCCGGCTTCTATATGAAAAAATCAGTCAAAAATGCTGAAGCTTAATCCTTAGGAATGTAGACGTTGTGTAGAAAGGAGTCTTCATATGTCAAAGGTAAAGCGATTGAAGCGAAAACGGGCCTTGCAAAAAAAGGCCAATATCAGGCAGATGGCTTTTCAGAAAAAGTGGGGTACGGGATTGAAACCTCGAAGGTCGTTGAAAGATATGTCCAGAAACCACCTCGACGTACTCCAAAACATAGAATTCATCCTGCTGTCTGAATATGAAAATGATGAGAGTATCGACGACAGCATTGTTGCTGAAGCGTTGATAGCGGCTGTTCTTAACACCGTCCCGGACGATGACTGTGCTCAATTCTTGAGGGAGAGATTGGAGGGAATCCGCGAGGTTCGTCCCGATGTCTCGGATGATATATGGCGAGATGGGCTTCGAACGGTGTTACAATCCGTCCTCAGGCATTCGAGCCTGAAACCCGGCTGCAGATGGTATCTTGACTTTGTTTCTGGTGCAGTCTCTTTTGATACTGTTGAAGGAACCGAATTTTAAAATTTACCTTGCAGTTTTCCTCACAAAGGCCAGAATAATTCGATAAGAAACTTGATACTTGTTGTTAAACATATGAAAATGACTGATTGTAGTTAAAATATTATCTCCTCCGGAATGATTGAGATTCGCAAAGGAAAATTGAGTGATGTCGAACATATCGTCGAGCTGCAACTGCAGATGGCCCACGAGACAGAAGGCCTTCAGCTTGATAAACAAACCGTAACAAAGGGTGTCCGCGGCGTCTTTCAGCAGCCGGCACGAGGAGCCTATTGGGTGGCCGAAGAAAAAGACAAGGTCTTAGCGGTGTTCCTGGCAATACCCGAATGGAGCGATTGGAGAAACGCGACGGTCCTGTGGATTCATTCACTTTATGTAATCCCTCAGGCGCGAAAAAAGGGCGTCTTTAGTAAAATGTTCCGGAACTTGAAAACACAGGTGGAGCAGTCACCTGAGCTGGCGGGCCTGCGCCTTTATGTTGATAAGCAGAACAAGCCGGCACAGAAAGTATATGAAAAACTGGGAATGAACAAGCATCACTACGAGCTTTATGAATGGCTCAAGTGAGCAACATTTTGGGAGACATAAGATGAATCGAGGAAAAGCTGTATCAATGGTCTTGCTAACGGCGATGGCTGTGTTTTTAACTTCCTGTGCCGAACCGAAAGCAAAGCGGCTCAAGGGTGCCGCACAGCATGCGCAAACTGCCGATTCGTCCCAGGTCAAAGCCCTGTTCGCCGACCCGCCGCGCGGATACAGCTCCGCCCCGCTCTGGGTCTGGAATGATATGCTAACCGAAGAGCAAATCGTCTCCACCATGCGTGACCTGGCTGGCCAAAAGGTGATGCAGGTCTTCGTACATCCGCGACCGGGCCTTATGACGCCATATCTCTCGGACGACTGGTTTCGGCTCTGGAAAATCGCCTTAGAAGAGGCCCAGCGTCTCGACATGAATGTATGGATATATGACGAGAACTCCTATCCATCGGGATTCGCCGGCGGACTCGTGCCCGACGCCATGCCCGAGTCGCGAGGTCTCGGACTACACTTTACCCAAACGAAGAGTCTCCCAAAGCCGGATGAAAACACCCTGGCTGTCTATCTTTTGACCGATGACGACTTCGAGAACGTCACCGAAAAGACCAAAGCAGGTCATGCCCTGCCCGACGGGCGATACCTCGTAGCCTCGATTCGACTGGCGCCGACCGGTGGGTGGTTTGGCGGAAAGTATTACGTCGATCTTCTCGCTCCCGGCGTTACTGAAAAATTCATCGCAATAACACTGGATGCCTATCGCAGAGAGCTGGGCGAACATTTTGGCAAGCGCCTCCCCGGCGTCTTCACCGATGAGCCCCACCTGACCCCGGCCGGTGGAATACATTGGTCGTACCGCCTGCCCGGCGATTTCAAAAAACGCTGGGGATACGACCTGATGGAACACCTGCCAAGCCTAATCCGCCCAATCGGCGACTACAAGAAAGTCCGCCACAACTTCTACCAGCTCCTGCTCGAACTCTTCATCGACCGCTGGGCAAAACCCTGTTACGAGTATTGTGACCGGCACAATCTCGAATTCACCGGCCACTACTGGGAGCACGGCTGGCCCGGTGCAAGCCATGGCGGCGACAACATGGCAATGTACGCCTGGCACCACAGGCCGGCAATCGACACACTTATGAATCAGTATAGCGAGAGCACACACGCCCAGTTCGGCAACGTACGCGCAGTCAAAGAACTCTCCAGCGTAGCCAATCAGCTCGGACGCACTCGAACTCTCTGTGAAGCATACGGTGCGGGCGGCTGGGACCTCCGCTTTGAGGACATGAAGCGAATCGGAGACTGGCTCTATGTCCTTGGCGTCAATACCCTCGACGAGCACCTCTCTTATATTACTATTCGCGGCGCGCGAAAACGCGACCACCCACAATCCTTCTCATACCATGAGCCCTGGTGGAAAGCCTACAATGTCATGGCTTCCTACTTTACACGCTTGTCTGCGGTACTCTCGCAGGGCCAACAGATAAATACTGTACTGCTTATCGAGCCGACGACTACGACCTGGATGTACCAGCCCGATTCGAGTCATCGTGATAATCTAAATAAAATCGGAAATGAATTTCAGGAAATGGTCACCACCTTGTCAAAGGTTCAGGTTGAATATGATATCGGCTGCGAGGATATTATAGCTCGAAACGGTTCGATTGAAGGCACGCTCTTCAAGGTCGGTAAGCGCCGTTACGAAATTTTGGTTATACCGCCCTTGACGGAAAACCTGAACTCAAGGACGATGAATCTGCTCGAAACATATGTCCGAAACGGCGGCATCGTCCTTTGCTGTGACTCGCCGCCAAGCCTTGTAGATGGAAAGCCCTCTAATCGGGCTCAACTGATATCACAAAATTCATCCTGGAAGCGAATTGATCCGGCCGTTGTCCCTGCAATCCTGACAGAACGATCAAAAGATGGCCTTACCGTATATCTCGACAATGATGACGAGGGAATTCTGTTTCACCACCGCCGCTGGCTGGACGATGGTGAGATTCTCTTTTTGGTCAACACCAGTATTGATTCTTCAAGCATCGGCTCAATAGAATCGACAATGAGAGGCGTTGAGCAATGGGACCTTGAGACCGGAGCTGTCGAATCATATCCGTTTGTGACTGCTTCGGCAGGCATCAGGGCAAAGTTCAAACTTCCTCCCTGCGGCAGTCTTTTACTGTTTCTGTCCGAACAACGCGGCAAACCGGCGCCTCCGGATTTGCCGAGAACCACGAAGATCGAGCCCGCCGGACAACTGAAAACTCAGCGCGTTGACTTTAACGTTCTGACAATTGATTATGTTGACGTCAACGCTGGCGACCAAAAGAAAGAAAACATCTACGTCTATCAGGCGAGTCAACTCGCCTTCCGGAACAATGGAATGGAGCGTAACCCCTGGGACAGCGCAGTTCAGTTTCGTGACGAGTTGATAACTAAGAAGTTCGAGCCCGACAGCGGTTTCGAAGCAACCTATCACTTTACTATTGAACAGCGCATCCCGAATCCACTGTATATCGTTATCGAACGAGCCGACCTCTATACGGTTACATGCAACGGCAAAGAAGTGTCGGCCCCGAAAGGTTCGTGGTGGCTCGATAAGGCGTTCGGAAAAATAAATATTACCTCCACCGCCAGAGTGGGCGAAAACGCCGTAACTATCAAGGCCTCTCCAATGACCATCTACCATGAGATTGAGTCGGCCTATGTCCTCGGCAACTTTGCGCTCAAAGCCGCCGATTCCGGCTTCACTGTCGTTCCGGAAAAATCGCTGAAACTCGGAAAATGGAATGAGCAGGGCTGTCCCTTCTATGCCGCCGGTGTCTCGTATAAACAGCGTTTCCGTATCTCACGACCATCGGGGCAATACTTTGTTTCCCTGCCAGACTGGTATGGCAGTGTCGCTGAAGTCCTCGTCAACGGCAAATCCGCCGGATACATTTACCGCCGGCCCTGGGAATGTGATGTCACTGAGTCAATTTCTGCAGGTGTAAATAATATCGAAGTTGTGGTCATCGGTACGCTGAAGAATACCCTCGGCCCGCACCACGGAAATCCGACTCTGGGTACCGCCTGGCCGAGCATGTTCCACAAAGCACCTAACCCAGGCCCCCCGCCGGGCCAACAGTATCACAACGTCGGCTACGGCCTGCTTAAATCCTTTGAACTTCATCAGCGTTAATTGGAGATATAATCAGGGCCAATGTTCGGGTTAGAATATTTCAAGAGCCGTGGGATGCTTAGAGATTTACAGCTATGTCCTTGTCTCTGAGATATTCTTTCATGTCTCGTATGGTGTAATTCCCGAAGTGCGTGATCGAAGCCATAAGGACTGCGTCTGCACCGCCGTCAACAATAGCATCGTAAAGGTGTTCGAGTTTTCCCGCCCCGCCCGATGCGATTACCGGTATGTTGACCGCGTCGGTAACGGCTTTGTTGAGTTCATTATCGTAACCTGCTTTGGTCCCGTCGGCGTCCATACTGGTCAGCAGTATTTCGCCGGCGCCTAATTCTTCACCTTTAGCGGCCCATTCGACCACGTCGATATCTGTCGGTTCCGAGCCGGCCTTGATGCATACCTGCCATTTGCCGGGCCGCTCTTTCGACCGCCGCGCGTCAATAGCAAGAACAACACACTGATTCCCGAAACGCTGCGCCGATTCGCAAAGCAGCTCAGGGTCAGCAACCGCGGCGGTGTTCACGGAAACTTTTTCCGCCCCGCTTCGCAGAAGCTCGTCGATTTGCTCTACTGTTTGTATCCCTCCGCCGACGGTAAAAGGTATAAAGACGTTTTCCGCAACCTTTTCGACAAGCTCGACAATCGTTTTCCGCGATCGAATAGTGGCCGTAATATCCAGAAAAACCAGCTCATCGGCCCCCATGTCACTATACCTTGCGCCTAACTCCACGGGGTCCCCCGCATCGCGGAGATTCAGAAAGTTGACACCCTTAACCACGCGGTTGTCTTTAACGTCCAGACAGGGAATAATTCTTCTCGTCAGCATGTAAGAGCTTCCCGTTTACAAATGTCATAGAAATTCTGCAAAACCTTCAATCCGGCCTCCCCGCTTTTTTCGGGGTGAAACTGCGTACCGTATATATTCATCTTTTGGACCGACGCCGGCATATTAAATCCGTAGTCGGTATATGCGACCTTGGCCCGGCGGTCCGCCGCTTCGGCGTAGAAAGAATGCGCAAAATAAAAATGCTTTTCACTTCCTATCCCCGCTAATAATTCCATATCCGCCGGCAGCTTCACCAGGTTCCAGCCCATATGCGGTATAATCCGCCCGGCAGGAATTGGTACGACGTTTCCCTCGATTAATCCGAGACCGTTGTGCTGGCCGTATTCACTGCTTGTATCGAAAAGCATCTGAAAGCCCACGCAAATGCCCAAAAGCGGCTTACCGCCCAGGGCAACCTCCTTTATCAGCTCGGCGAGTGAACCTACAGCGCTGACGGCATATCCGAAAGCCGCCACACCCGGCAAAACAATCCCAGTGGCATTTTCAACCACCCTCGGTGTGCAGCTAAGCTTTACCTCGCAGCCGATATGCCTGAATGCGTTACATACGCTTTTGACATTCCCAACATTGTAATCTATAACAACTATCATAATTTAATGTTTGACTATTGATTAACCGAATATGACAATAGATG
>CAZWME010000335.1:0-6016 GCA_964634515.1 uncultured Pirellulales bacterium
CCAGATGGCATAATAGCATTGAAAGGTGTGCCTGTTCGACATCTGCTTTAGGTTTTTTTCGTGTACGGATACAGCTTATGAAATCCTCGAAATGCTCATCGATTATACTGCCGAATTTTAAGATGGCCGGTTCTGAAACCACCGCCTTGCTTTCCCTTACGCTTGCATCACCTTCGAACACCTGCCATCCGCCGCCGTGTCTGCCGAAGAACATAGAGCCTTTGGTTCCGCATATTTCAATTTTTGTCGCACTGAAAGGCCAGTCTGGGAATTTGGTTTTGTCTTTGAGGTGGACAATTCGATGCATATAAGGCGACCAGAGGGACGCTTCGAGAAGCATAGTGAGTTTGCCGAACTCAAGTGTTGCGAACTGGGTGTCCGGCTGCTGTCGGCCGTCGTTGAAGTGGTAAACACCGCCGGCGTTGCAGACGGTATCCGGATATTCTTTACCAACGAGGTATCGAGCCAGGTCAATCTGATGAGTCATATCTGCCATAATATAACCAACGTAGAAATCCCAGAGTCTCCAGAACCATCTGCCCGGACGGTAGGGCATCATAGGTGAAGGGCCGCACCACAAATCATAATCGATGCCTTCAGGGACAGGCTGTACGGGGGCTACGTGGATTGGGGGGGATTGCTGCATAAGGAAAACGCGAGCCAGATGAACGTTCCCTAATTTGCCACTGCGGATGTACTCGGCGGCTTTGTCGGTATAAGGTGCACTTCGGCTTTGCATACCAACCTGAACAACGCGGTTATATTTACGTGCGGCTTCAACCATTTTTCTGCCGCCGAAGATGCTCAGTGATAACGGTTTTTCCACATAGACATCTTTTCCAGCCTGACATGCCATTATTGTGGCCAGGGCGTGCCAGCGGTCGGAAGTGGCGATGATGATTGCGTCGATTTGGGGGTCTTCAAGCATTCTTCGAAAATCCTGGACGAATTTGGGTTTGTAGCCGTGGCCCTCCATTATAATTTCTGCCGCCGGGCCGTAGGACCGGGTATCCGCATCGCAGATATATTTAATCTTAATGTCTTTCCTTTTTACAAGACTATCCAAAAGAGCGCGTCCGCGACCGCCAACTCCCATTATTCCCAAAACAACTTTATTATTTGCAGCTTTGCTTGTGGCCTGAGACAAAACAGTGAACGTTGCTGCACCTATTGAAGTTTTCATAAACTGGCGACGATTTAATGATTTCATGTTCTTCTCCTCATTTTTTTTTTGGCCGGTGTCTGTTCTACACGCTTATTTAATTCCTTGTTAAAACGGACGGTCGATGATAAATAATTTATGGTGTTTGATTTCATAAAAAGCCCGTAGCGATTGAATAGAATAATAGCAAAACAAATAAGATATTACAAGAAGAGAATGTGATATCAGGCCTGGAAAATCAAACAGTCAAAGAGATTGTTTTTCAGAGGCTATTATCGGAATCAGCAGGGCGATTGAAGGTTTAATTAAGGGGCGATTTATTCTAAGTCTTTTTCCGGCAATAAACTACGGCGATATAAAGGCGTTGATTTTTTCGGATTGTTACATATATGATTTGAATTTTCTTTGAAAATTGTTTATAATAGAATCGGCTTTAATGATGATGGATGGGCTGTATTTAAATTTTATTACAGGGTGGTCAAATGCGATTATTCCACCTGACAAAACCAAATTGGATAGTTATGTGACGAGGGCAAATGCGATGAATACAAAAAGAACAGTCAATGTCTTTCAGTCATTTAGATTCTCCATAAGGAGCCCCAAGGACAAGTCGTGGTTTCGGGGGCTTCTCCTAATTATTTGTATATTTTTAGTCTGTGTACCGGCGATTGGCAAAGAAGACGACTGGCTTACCTATTTAGGTAATAAAACGCAATCAAAGGCTCCCCGCAGACATATGAGTGCCGCCGAAGCGCTGCCGCCATTGCCTTTACCTGCTACACCTTTGCGGCGTACCGAGCGCAAGAAGCCACCACAGCCGGATTATCTGGTAGGCAAGGTGATTTGGGGAGAGTCAGCATCTTTTGTGGATTCGAGCGGGGACAAGATGGATATAGCCGACTGGAATTTATGCCCTACGGATATGGAAAGGTTCGTGGGTAACGGCCGGTCGATGGATTTGAAATATCACTGGCAGAATGTCAATCTTAATGATTTTCACTTCGATGCGAAAAAGCTGCCGTCGCTATTATTCAGCGGTGTTCGGACATTGAGGCTTAGCCAGACGCATATTCAGGGGCTGCGTGAATATATATTGAATGGTGGTATGGTTGTCTGTGATTCGATAGCGGGTTCGCCTTACTTTTATGAATCAGCCAAGAAGATTTTTCTTGAGGCATTTCCGGAAAGCCGGTTTCGTGAGATTCCTGGTGACCATCCTCTCTATCACATGTTGGCGGATGTGGAGAAGGTAAAGTATCCCAAGCAACCTGGCACTACAAAACCATTTCTGGAGGGCATCTATATTGGCAGCCGGATTGGTGTGCTGGTTTCGAAATATGGATTAGGCTGTGGATGGAATCGTGATTTGACAAGAATTGGTAAGCTTCCGAAGGCGGTTTATTACGATGTCAAGAGCGCCAATGAGATCGGACTGAACTTAGCGGCGTACGTTGTGGGTTATGCGGAGGTAGGACTTTTGGAAGGTCAGCCGGAAGTTTTCGGACAGGCGGATGAGAAAAGACCGACCGATGAATTTGTTTTTGCCCAGCTCAAGCACGAAGGGGCGTGGAATGTTCATCCCGGCGGGGCGACTGCATTGCTGATGAAGCTGCGGCAGTACACTGCTATTCGTGTTAATCTGAAGCGCGTAGCAGTTGACGCGGCAGAAGATGACCTTTCCTCGTATCCGTTTCTATACATGACGGGTTTGGACGATTTCTCATTTTCTCCAGAGGCGATAAGTGCTCTGAAGCGCTATCTTAATTTTGGAGGCGTGCTGTTGATAAACAACGGTATGGGCCTGGGCACGTTCGACAGGGCTGTACGGCGGGAGCTGTCAAAGATTTTACCAGAGGCGAGACTGGAGCCTGTTTCAGCTAATCATCATCTTTACAACAGTCTTCTTCCAATCGAAAAGGTAAGGTATTCACCTGTTGTGGCCAAGAATAAACCTGAGCTAAAAAATGAACCGTATATATTAGGCGTGACAATTGATGGTGACCTGAGGGTCCTTTACAGTCCTTATGATCTTGAAGCCGGCTGGCTGGATGCCTACTATCCACTGATAAGAGGTTATGAATCCATCCATGCTCAGAAATTAGGGCTGAATATTATAACTTATGTTATGACTCATTAGAGTGGAGGGTATTTTATGTCAGATAAGACATCAACTATGAGCTGTCCGGAATGTGGAAGGAAGTATGATGTCAGTCGAGTATCAGCGGGAACAAAAGCCCGCTGCAAATGCGGGTGCAAATTTGATGTGTCAACCGGGCAGATTGTCGAGCAAGGGATGTCTCGGTCCCGGCTTGGGGACACTGCTAATTTAACGTCAAGGGATGCCCTCGAAGCGGTCGAGTCACTGGCCCAGGCCAAAGACAGGGTACTCGATGAAGTAGGCAAAATCATTATCGGTCAAAAGGAAGTACTGGATCAGATTCTTACCGCGTTTTTTGCCAAGGGACATTGTTTGTTGATGGGTGTGCCGGGTTTAGCGAAGACCCTAATGGTGCACAGTCTGGCCCAGACTATGCTTTTAAAATTCAATCGGATTCAATTTACGCCCGATTTGATGCCAACTGATATTACCGGTACAAATATCTTGCAGACGGACCCTGAAACGCGACAACGGCGGTTTGTTTTCCAGCAGGGGCCGATATTTACCAATGTGCTGTTGGCTGATGAAATCAACCGTACCCCTCCGAAAACTCAGGCTGCACTGCTGGAGGCTATGCAGGAGCGCAAGGTGACCTCATCGGGTCATACTTATAGCCTTCCTGAGCCTTTTTTAGTGCTTGCGACGCAAAATCCTTTGGAGCTGGAAGGTACTTATCCACTGCCGGAAGCACAGTTGGACAGGTTTATTTTACTTGTTAAAGTTGACTATCCCGACCTGGAAGAAGAGCAGCGAATACTATTGACGACTACCGGTCGAGATGGAGAAATGCTTGACGGTATGCTCGATGCCAAATCTGTTCTGAGGTATCAGGATTTGGTTAGGCAGGTCCCGATTAGCGAACACGTTGCCAAATATGCGGCACGGCTGAGCCGGGCAACGCGGCCTGGGTCCGACGAGGCCCCTGATTTTATCAGTAAATTTGTACGTTATGGTTGCGGGCCCCGTGCGGGGCAGTCTCTGATATTAGCCGCTAAGGCGCATGTGGTATTGAATGGGCGCTTCAATGTTTCATGTGACGATATCAGAAAGTACACTTTGCCGGTCATGCGTCACAGATTGATTCTCAATTTTGCCGCAGCCAGTGAAGGGCTTGATACGGATGCGGTGATACAAAGATTGCTGGATACGGTGGGAGAGGAATCAGAGTAAATCCGAAATCCGATGTTCGGATTTGCCTGGAGGTGCATATGATTGAGTCCATAGGCTATCGATACCTTCCGCCACGAATGGCGGAGCGTTTGCGTGGAGTTGAAATAGGAGTACGCCGGCCAATGGACGGCAGCCATCAGGGTCTTCACAGGTCTCCTGCTTTTGGTTCCTCGGTTGAGTTTGCCGAGTACCGTGAATATGCTCCCGGTGACCCCGTTTCCCAGATTGACTGGCCTGTTTATGCGCGAAGCGACCGTTACGTTATCAGGCGGTTTCATGAAGACGTGAGCATCCGATGCTATATTATGTTAGATATATCCGGCAGTATGAAATACAAGCAGGACGGGCCGCTGCAAAAAAGCGAATACGCCTGCTATCTTGCGGCGGGAATAATGTATGCGATGGTGCAGCAGGGTGATATAGTTTCGCTGATTACATTTGATAACCAGATACGAGACTACTACGAGCCTTCGGGGAGCTTCGTTGGGCTTAAACCGATGCTGGAGGGCCTTGAGAAAATCGAGCCGAAGAACAAAGGTAATATCGAAGCGGCGCTGCACACCGCGGCGGAAATGATTAAAGGCAAGGCATTAGTGGTTATCATATCCGACCTGCTGGAAGAACCGGAAAGTATTCTGCAGGGTATTAACCACCTTTATTACGATGGCAAAGAGATTACGCTGTTTCATATTCTGGATCCGGCGGAGATGAACATGTCAGTGAAGGGGCTGGCGGATGTTACCTCGCTGGAATCGAAAGAAAAAGTAACAGTAGATTTCAGGCGAGTACGCGAGGCCTACCTTGAGCAGCTTCGTCTTTATCTTGACGAATTGCGGAGCGGCTTTCAGAAAATCAGGGCTGAATACATACTGACAGAAACCAGGACGGAGGTTTATGACGCTATTCTGCAGAGGAGTAGAATGGTATGATATTTCCGGCTCCCATCTTTCTTTATCTTCTACCTTTGGCGGGGCTGCCGATAGTTTTTCATCTTATACTAAAGCAAAAAAAACGGACGGTGGTATTCTCGACTTTGATGTTCTTTCACCGGACAGACCCGAAACTGAACTCGCATCGCAAGATACGCCAGTGGCTGCTGCTTCTTATGCGGATTTTACTGATTGCGTTTATACTGCTGGCTTTGTCACGACCTGAATTTGCGACGTCTATAGGTCTTGGCGGTAAGATTTCGGTGGTGGTAATAGTGGACAATTCCGCGTCAATGAGTGAGGGCAGCAGCTATGATATCGATAAAAGCAAGCTTGAATATGCGAGAGAAGGCGCAAGAAAACTTATTTTGGCGCTGGAGGGTGATTCAAAAGCAGCGGTGTTACTATCTGTTGACGAGCCGGCTGTACCGGTTGCCGATTCGTTAACTACCGATACGGAACTGCTTTTAGACTCGCTTGATAAAATCATACCAACGGCAGCGACGGGAAATGCAGGCAATGCTCTGACACGGGCTTTTGACCTTCTTCGTGCAGAGACAACGGGTGGCGGGGCAGTGCATGTGTTCAGTGATATGC
>CAZWME010000336.1:0-6003 GCA_964634515.1 uncultured Pirellulales bacterium
GCAAAACAGGCTCTTGGCGTTGGGATTAAGTGCGTTTGCTTTGATAGAAATCGATATAAGTTTCATGGCAGAGTCAAGGCACTTGCCGAAGGGGCAAGAAAAGCCGGGCTGGCTTTTTAACACCATAGTCAACATGAAAATGTTTGGAGAAAAAATTGGCTGTAGAACCAGTTAAACTTTCGGATCAGGGAGAAAAACCGTTGGAAGATACGGTTGTAAAGGTGTTTCGCTGCGCCAAAGTGGTGAAAGGCGGTCGGCGATTCAGTTTTGCCGCATTAGTTGTGATTGGTGACAGGGCAGGTACGGTCGGTGTCGGTTATGGCAAGGCTAATGAGGTTCCGCAGGCGGTCGAGAAAAGTATAAAAGACGCCAAAAAAACTTTGCACAAGATAACTTTACTTGACCGGACAATCCCGCACGCGGTAAACGGCAAATACAGGGCCACAAAAGTCGTATTGGTCCCGGCCAGTCCCGGTACCGGGGTTATCGCGGGTTCCTGTGCTCGAGCAGTGCTCGAATATGCAGGTGTACAGGATGTTCTAACAAAAGTGTACGGAAGCACTTCTGCCAAAAATGTGGTCAAAGCTACACTTAACGGATTATTGAAATTGCGCAGCAAGGAAATGGTTGAATCTCTTCGTGGTGTTGCAATTAATGCTTAATGGTTGCTGATTAACGATCGGGTGATTTTAATGTTGAATCATGAAATAACTTCTCTTGTGGGTAAACATAAGCGTCGTCGACGTGTCGGCAGGGGTACGGGCAGCGGCCATGGAAAAACCTGTGGCCGGGGTCACAAAGGCGCCGGCAGCAGGGCAGGCTCGACTTCTGTTACGCTTCTTGAAGGCGGTCAGATGCCTTTGTTTAGACGACTGCCTAAACGAGGTTTTAATAATTATAATTTTGCAGTACGCTGTGAAATCGTAAATATCTCACAACTGGAAAGATTCGAGGATGGTGCTGATGTTGGCGTAGAGCAATTATCCAGCGTCGGACTGATTAACAGCGCCAAAAGCAAAATCAAAATTCTCGGTAATGGAGACCTTACGAAGAAGCTGCAGGTAACAGCTCACAAATTCAGCAAGGCGGCAGAGCACAAGATTGTGGCTTCCGGCGGCACAGCAAAAATTATTTGATTGTTGTCCGCATATTCTATTATGCGGAAGGAAATAGAAAACCGGCGTATTCGCTTCCCGGAGGCGGATACAGAATAATGGGCAGAAGATAATGCTTGGAACGGTAATTAACATATTCAGGATCCCTGACCTGCGCAATAAAATTCTTTTTACTCTGGCGCTGCTGATAATATACAAGGTAGGATTTCATATCCCCTTACCCGGCTTTGACCAGGAAAAGATAGCTCAAATTGCTGATACAAGAGACAAGGAGGGTCCCCTGGGCAGAGCCGTCGAAATGATGCAGATGTTCACCGGCGGAAACCTGAGTAAAAGCAGTTTGTTCGGGCTGGGGATTATGCCTTATATTACCTCATCGATTATTCTTATGCTGTTGGGTGAGGTTGTTCCGGCTTTGAAGAAGCTGCGCCAGGAAGGACAAACCGGCCACAAAAAGATACAGGAGTACACGCGCTATCTGACTGTGCTGATATGTATTGTTCAGTCGGTAATGTTTATGAAGTTGTTAGGGGCAGATGGATGGACCTATCCCGGGATGTACCGTCAGGCGATGATCATGGGTGTTGTCGGGATGACGGCGGGCACTGTCTTTTTGATGTGGCTTGGTGAGCAGATAGATGAATACGGCATAGGCAACGGTATTAGTTTGATAATTATGGCCGGCATTGTCTCCAGAATGCCATGGGCAATCTGGAGACTTCGGCAGAATGTTGACCTAAAACTCGGCGCAGCACCCGGCACTGTAGGCCCGGCGAAGATATTGTTCCTGATAGCGGCATTTGTGTTTGTCGTAGCCGGTGCGATACTGATAACTCAGGGCCAGCGCCGAATACCAATTCAGCAGGCAAAGCAGATGCGAGGCCGTCGGATGTATGGTGGGCAGAGGCATTATTTGCCGCTTCGTGTCAATCACGGCGGTGTGATGCCCATAATTTTCGCATCGAGCTTTATGATGTTTCCCCCCATTATAATCGAGCAGTTGTCAAGAATTCCAAGGCTCGCCGATTCGTCGTTTATGTTTACTCTTAAGTCTGCTCTGGGCTTTCGTTCATTTACCTACAATATTCTATATATGCTGCTGATATTTTTGTTTGCTTATTTTTGGGTAACAGTGCAATTTCAGCCCAAGGAGATGGCCAAGAACCTGCGGGATTCGGGAAGCTTCATTCCGGGGCTTCGCCCGGGGCGCAGGACTGCTGATTACCTGGAAACGGTAATGACCAGAATCACTTACTTTGGAGCTTCGTTTTTAGCCATAATTGCCGTTGTGCCATCGCTGATTATAGTGTTGCTCGGGATTGAGCCGAGCGTAGCAAATTTCCTGGGTGGCACGGGCTTATTGATAGTTGTTAGTGTCTCACTGGATCTGTTTCAGAAAATCGAAGCGAATCTTTTGATGCGCAGTTATGATGGTTTCAGTCCAACCGGCAGGATAAAAGGAGCATATGGATGAGAATAGTTTTGTTGGGAGCACCGGGTGCAGGTAAAGGAACACAGTGTAAGAGCATTGTTGCCCAATATAATCTGCTTCACTTATCCAGCGGTGATATCTTACGGCAGGAACGGGCCGCAGGTACCGAATTAGGGCAAAAAGCCCAAAGTTATATGGATTCTGGCGGTCTTGTGCCTGATGAAATAATAATTGAGATGATGACCAGGGCGATAAAAAATGCACCTGCTGAAGGTTTCTTGCTGGATGGTTTTCCAAGAACCGTCAACCAGGCTGTTGAGCTTGATAAGTCATTGGCTGACAACGAAATGACAATTGATTTTGTTTTGAACCTCCAGGTAGATGACGACGTAGTAGCAAAGCGTATAACCGGCAGGAGAAGTTGTCCTAAGTGTGGGGCGGTTTATCATATTGAACACTTGAAGCCAAAAGCCGAAGGTATCTGTGATAACGACGGCATTGAACTTGTTCAACGACCTGACGATACCGCGGATGTGGTGGCTAATCGCCTTAAAACATACCATCAGCAGACAGAGCCGCTGGTGGATTACTATAGAAAAAACGGCACTGTTTATGACTTCGATGCAGACAGAACCCCGGATAAAGTAAGGGATTCGATATTTGAAAAGATGGATGCCCTGGTCAAGACGTGAAGCGCTGGAAAGTGTATTGAAATTCGAGACGAGATACGGAATGGCTATAACGCTTCGCAGCCAAAGAGAAATTGACTTAATGCGTAAAGCAGGTGCTGTTGTAGCAAAAGTTCTTTTAAAACTAAAGGAGATTGCTGAGCCGGGAGTATCCACCCTGCAGTTGGACGGCGTAGCTTTGAAGATGACCGCTGATGCCGGGGCTGAGGCTTTGTTTAAGGGTGTTCGCACCCCAGTATCTAAAATCCCGTTTCCGGGTGCAATTTGTGCTTCGATAAACGAGCAGGTCGTTCACGGGATTCCTGCTGCGGATGCAAAGCTTAAAGAAGGTGATATTCTCAGTGTTGATTTTGGCGTTAGACTTGACGGCTATTGTGGGGATGCTGCGGTTACGATTGCCATCGGCGAAATTTCAGAGATTAAGCGCAGGCTGATGGACGTAACAAAGCATGTTCTTGATATAGCAATAGCGAAATCTGCACCGTCTGTTAAATGGAGCCAGGTGGCTGCCGAGATGCAGCAATATGCCGAGTCGGCGGGTTTTTCGGTGGTGAAAGACTTTGTTGGACACGGCATCGGCAGAAAAATGCATGAAGAGCCGAGAGTGCCTAATTTCGTCAACGATGATTTGCTCGCAAATGACATTTTTTTGGCAGAAGGAATGGTTCTGGCTGTTGAGCCGATGATTAACGCCGGCTCAAGTGGCGTGCGAACGCTTGGGAACGGGTGGACCGTGGTAACAAGAGACAGGAAATGCTCGGCTCATTTTGAGAATACAATTGCGATAGTTAAAGGTGGTTGTGAGGTATTAACTACAGATAGGCAGTGAGTCGTATCTCGGACGAAACAGGAAAATGGTAAAGAAGGACACAATAAGATTACAAGCCAAAGTGACCGATGCTTTGCCGAATGCTGTTTTTAAGGTAGAGCTGGAGAACGGACACAAGGTTATGGCGCATGTTTCGGGCAAAATGCGAATGCATTATATTCGAATTTTGCCGGGTGACACAGTTATAGTTGAAATGTCACCTTATGATTTAAACAGAGGCCGGATAGTACTCCGGCATTAGTTATATAGTAATACCGTAATAACAGGTACGATAAAATGAAAGTTAGAAGTTCAGTTAAGCGTATATGTGAGAATTGTAAGGTTATTCGTCGCAAAGGTGTTGTGAGGGTTATATGTACTAACCCGCGGCATAAACAACGCCAGGGTTGATTTTATTGTGAATGTCCGGTGGTAATTAACCAATTACCGGATTCGAAAAGGAGCTTATATGCCACGTATTGTTGGTGTTGATATACCGAATGAAAGATCTATATGGATTTCGCTGACTTATATTGTCGGTATAGGTAAATATACCTCGGAACAGATATTGAAAGAGGCAGGTATAGAAAGAAAGACAAAAGCCGGCAAACTCAGCGAAGATGAGCTTAGCCGCATAACGCAGATTATCGACCGCAATTACACGGTGGAAGGTCAGCTTCGCAGGCAGTTTTCACAAAATATAGCTCGCTTGCGTGATATAAATTGTTACAGAGGCGTCCGTCACAGAAGGGGTTTGCCCGTTCGGGGCCAGTGTACGCAGAGTAACGCGCGCACACGCAAAGGCCCGAGAAAAACAGTTGCCGGCAAAAAGGGTGTAAAGGAAAAACGCTAAGAGAAAATAATATATACGTTATATGCTGATTTGAGGAATTTTCTGAATAATGGCAAAAAGAACGAAGCGAAAAATAAGGAAAAATGTTGTCCGGGCTATTGTGCACATAAAGGCGACATTCAATAATACATTGATTACGATTACGGATATGGATGGTAATGCAGTTGCTTCGGGCTCAGCCGGCTGTGTAGGTTTCAAAGGCTCTCGCAAAAGCACACCTTTTGCCGCTCAAAGGGCTGCGCAGCGCTGCGCCAGTTCCGCCATGCGTAATGGTGTTCGCGAAGTTGAAATCAGGGTTAAAGGGCCCGGCTCAGGGCGCGAATCCGCCATCTCAGCTTTACAGCAGGCCGGATTGCGTATCGCTTCGATAGAGGATGTTACTCCACTTCCGCATAACGGCTGCAGGCCGCCGAAGCGAAGGAGAGTTTAAGAGACAAGTACTACGAAAGACTATTTCGGAGATAAATAAAAAGAATGGGACGTTATCTGGATTCATCTTGTAAACACTGTCGTCGTGAAGGAATGAAACTTATGCTCAAAGGCATAAGATGTGAGACGGCCAAGTGTCCTATCGAAAAGAAACAGAGAAATCTGGCCCCTGGGATGCACGGATGGCGAAGGGGCAGGGTAAGTGAATATGGTGTTCGGCTGCGAGAAAAGCAAAAGGTCAAAAGGTATTACGGACTTTTTGAGCGGCAGTTTATGAGGTATTTTCATCGAGCGGAACGGGGTAAGGGCAATACCGGCGAGACACTGCTGCAATTGCTGGAAAGACGTTTGGATAATGTGGTCTATAAGTTAAATTTTGCTCCGTCGCGAAAGGCTGCAAGGCAGTTAATTGCTCACGGTCATATCTATATAAACGGACGCAAGGTGAATGTCAGTGATTATACTACTAAAATCGGCGACAAGATAATCATCAAAGGTTCCGAAAAAAGCGTAAAAAAAGTAAAGGAACAGTTGGCAAGTAACCCGAATTTTACTACACAAAGCTGGCTGCAATTAGCTCGGGAAAAACCCGAAGCTACTGTTGTTGCTTTGCCCGCTCGGGATGATGTCCAGATTCCTGTTGAAGAGCAGTTGGTTGTGGAATTCTGCTCGAGATA
>CAZWME010000337.1:0-5983 GCA_964634515.1 uncultured Pirellulales bacterium
CAACAGAAAGGAGGTTAATTTACACACTCACTTTACAAATGTTATGGTAAGATGTTTTTCGTCTGAAATAACTTTATTATGGAAAGGACTAAAAAATGAAACGAGTAAATTCGGAAATAAAAATGAGAACATGTGGTTTTTTTATGAGCCTGGCGATAGCTCTTATTATAACGTCAGGAGCCAACCAGGCACGTGCTATTCACTTCCCTGACTATTATCCTGTTGATCCTGTAGGATATGGCATAAAGACTTTTGAGTGGACATACGGCTCAAGTGGAGAATATACCAGCGAAGTTATAGGGACGGAAACAGTGCCTTATACATCTGGTCCTATACCGGGTGTAAAAATATCTAATTTCCCGTATGGAGCAACCGGGATAGAGTACAACGATGGAGTAAATGTTAAACCTTTGGGTTACGATGACTATTATTTATCAACGGACAGCTCTCTTACAGTTCGTCCTTCAGCATGGTCCTTTGGCACCCTAGCTGATGGAATGCTCATTGATCTAGGAGTATATTATTGGGTGAAAAGTGATTTATCGACATGGGAGATTGTAGATAATTATCGGTTTTTAGTTAGTATTCAAGATGTATCCGTTTTAAATGGTAATTACAAAGACGCCGTTATTTTGTGGGGGCTTAATACAGACTCTTCATTTAAGGCGTTAAATCTGCATGGAAAAGAATATGACCTGGGTATTACCTTACCAACAGCTTTGGATACGGGCGGTTATGAAGTTACAGGTTTTGACATTTTGGGTTTTGAGACAGGGCCAATAGCTTTGGGATATATTGAGGCATCTACGGGTTCTTTAGACTATCTTAGCGAGTTAAAAGAAATTAGCCCCAGCCCCACTCTCTCCGGATGGATATGGATGGAAAGTGGTGGTGATTTTGGTTATTCAGCAGACGAGAATGACTTGCTTTACTTCTTATCATTTGGGCCTGTGTGGTATTATAATATCCCTACAGGTCCGTGGGGCGAAGAAGGACCCGTGGGCTGGGTTTATGTAGGTTGGCCTTTCTTGTACGAGTTAGATACAAGTACCTTGTGGTTTACCCTGCCACCTGACATCGGATTATGGATATTTCATTTCCTCTCCGGTGAATGGACAGTGTTGCCTCGGATAATACCTTGATATAAAACAAGAAGACAACTAAAGCAGTGTTGAATATGCAAGGCGTGACATTTTCCGGCTGGATGCTCAAAAGAAAAAGAATGTTATAAAATAGCATTTTCTTGCCCCTGCGGGTTCTCTGTTTTTCTCCTTTCCGCCCCGCAGGGGCTTTTATTCTTTCTTATGAGTTTGGCTATCGTAGAATGATTAAACACCTCTCAGGGCCGTCCTACAGAAAATGCTGAGGTGGTCTAACAGGGAGTTTTGTTGGTTTATTCGATGTTTCTGCACAACGCCCTCATTTGTGGACATTTTGTGTTGACAGATATGTCACGGCAGACTATTTTTACAGTAACACAGCAGGGATATTCGGTTTCTACACATGATAATCTGTTTTGAATACGTGCTATTGGAAATTCGGCTTAGCGGCGTAGCTAAGCTTTTAATATGGGAAATATCAGATAAAACAGAAAGGATAGGAACGTGTTGAGCCAAATTGTGATTGAACTGATTGCGCAAATCGGGGCGAGCGGGATTGCCGCACTTATCGGAGCCGTTGTAATTGGCTTGGCCACGAAGTCGTCTTTAAAGTTCACTCCTTCCTATGGGATCAGGTATCTAGCCGCGTTCTGTGGCTATATCCCCTTATTTGTCGGAAGGTTTCTGCTGGCGGAGTTCTTATGGTCCGACTTGTCAGAAAACACAACCGACTTGCTCTTGCCAATAACCTTGACCGCAGTAATATGGATTGTATTGCAGGCGGCAATATATGCGGTAATTATCAAGGGACCCAAAAAAGGCAACATTAGGCTCAGCAGTGCTTTAGAAATAAGTTTGTACCAATGTGCGGTCCTGGCCGTAATCGGTCTGATCTTAGCTGTTTTGAGGCACCTCTTAATCACGTAAAATGGCGCATCGCCAAGTTCGTTAATCTCACAAAATATAAATTATATTTTGATGGAGTTGAAAGGCAGAAGAGTGTTAAATGGGAACCGTCAGATGAAAAGAGGCGGTAACATAATGGCAAGATTTTCCGAAGGGCTGTGAGCATCCACTTTCAGCCCTTTTTTCATTAACTCAGGCAATCCTCCTAATCTTCCAATTTAAGGTGCCCAGCAAAACGTAATTCCGTAAGGGACAAGGTAAATAAAAATGTTACCGAACCGCAGGTGAGCACAACGCAAGTGCATAGTGGGATACTCGATTGCTGTGAGTGGTTAAATTGTTAATTGGTTAAATGTCATATCAGATTCGGAGTCGATCTTTCGCATTAGTTGCATTCTTTGAAACTCGATTATCGTTTTATAGAGGCTGTGCTCTATTCGGCGTTCGTACATCAGGAGGCGGTCGAGAACCCTTGCATTCGAGAAGTCCTTTATTGCGATACGACCCAGAGTAAGCTCGGGAGCCGGGGCCGATGGAGCGTGCTGCGATTGGCCGAGGTTTTTTAATAACAGCGATTGGGTGAGTTTAGTTAACGGGCTGACCGTATTATCCACGTTCATTGCGTCGATGGTCTGGTTCTGGATGCATGCAGCCCGTTTTAGCCGCCAGGAGAGACTAACGATGCGTAGAGCTAACATGGATTCCAAAGGGCCGGCCGGGGCAAGCTCGGCGAGCATCCAGTCGCGGTAGAGTTCGAAATCGTCCTGGCTTTCCGAGCTGATTACGGCCTGACGGGTCAACAGACCATGTTTGATGGCGTTCTGTGAGATGGTTGTTTTGCCCTTGCGGCTGCGGGGTCCGGTCGATTTTAGAGCGTTACGGCGGTTGGCAATGATTTGGGCTTCGGTGGCCATTTTGAATCCTCCGGATTTATTTACTATTTACTTTGAAAATTGACTATTAATGGAGGCAAAAAAGCCCTCCTCTATAATTAGACGAGTGTGCAGTTTTGAGCCGAAAAAAGTCTCGATTTTCGATACTGGATTGTCGTAACTCGATGTGGAGAAAGGAGATAAGAAATTTTGAAAAATTTAATTTTTGTTTTTGAGAGTGAGCGTTTTTTAACGAAAAGAAGTAAGACACAAAACTAAAGACACAAGACTCGAGCAGGAAAAATACCATCCACTTTAGTAAGTGACTGACACGCGATGGCTTAAATTTGGCTATTGTAGAAAGCTGAAACCCCTCTCAGAGTGGTCCTATAGGAAAGGCAGAGTTGGTCTAATAGGGATTTTCATCGTTTTTTCGCTTTTTCTGTAAAATAACTCAATTTTTGGGATTTTTCTGTTGATATTCTTGTCTTATTACAATATCTTGTTGTTATAAGAATGAGGGTGAGTAAGCTTGTCTTAGTTGCCTTTAAAGCTTTCACACCCAGAAAACGTATTTTTTCAATGTAAATGTAGCTGAAATCTAAACGTAAAGGAACTTATAGTGCATCAGCGTGATGAAGGTTTTAGACAATCAAACATATTTTTTAGGAAAGGAGATCAAAAGATGAAAAAGTCAATAATAATTTGCGTTATTGCTTTCACTTTGATAGTGACATCGCAGGCTCCCGCATCTTATACTGAGACCTGGGATGGTGGCTCTTTAGAGGGATGGACTGTTAATACAACAAGTTCGAACGTTGCGGTTGTCAACTCCGGCGGCAATCCAGGAGGCTACTTAAAAAGTTGGGGTACAGGATTGATCGCTGATAGCTTTGACATAGGTGCGGCGACTTTAAAAACTGTTTTTACCGGCAACTTTTCGGCAAAAGGGGTCACAGGCGTTTGCGTTGATCTCGACTTTGTAAGTGGGGACTTTGATGGGGCCTGGATACGCTTCCGTTACCAGGACGCAGGGCATAACGGCTGGTTGTATCCCGTGACTTCTACGTATCTCACCGGTGACTTCTCCGTACCTAGTTGGCAAACCTTCACTGTCATTCTTAATCCAAATTGGACAGACGATGAAGCACGAGCAGCAGGATGGCTGAGCGATGATGAAGTCATTGGTGGTGATCCGCCCCCTTCGTTTCAGACAACAATGTCAAACGTTTATAAGGCTGAAGTGCGGATATCCGGAATAGGTGATGTAGAAGTAGGAATCGATAATTTCGGTGTCATTTCTGCTCCTGTTAATCTCTCCGGATGGGTATATATGCCACCAAATGCACCTGATTATGGTTATTCATTAGAAGAAGGTGACTCAGTTTACTTCTACTCATTTGATTTTGTACAGAGTTTCAATCTCGCTACAGGTGGGTGGTCCTCGCATATGCCCACGGGTTGGGTTTATTTTGATTGGCCTTTCTATGTCGAGTTAGTTCCAGGTACCCCAGGTATCTCGTGGTTTGCCCTGCCACCTGCAAGCGGAATATTGGTATATCATTTCAGCACTAGTGAATGGGAATTGTTGCCTCAAATAATACCTTGATATACGAGAAGACAACTAAAGCAATATTGAATATCCAGGGCTTGATTTATAACTATGGTTTCAGGTACAGAATAAATGTCTTGATTACCTGCTTTGTATGCCCATTTAAATGACGAACTTGTCTTGAGGGATATAATAGTGGATGTGATGATGGTGAGAAGATAAAGCCGCTCTTTTCGTTCTAATTTGCTTTAAAATCCCCTGACCCTACCTAAGATACCCTTCGGTTTGAATAAAGGTCATCGTAGAACGATAAAATATCTCCCAGAGGTGGGCTACGAATAACCCTTGGCCGGTTTAACATGGGATTTTCGTGGTCTGTTAGGTGTTTCTGAAAAAAACTCATTTAAGAGAATTTTTATTGACAGGCTTGTTTCAGTCGGGCAGAATTTGCCTGTGATAGGATAGTGACAAAGATAAGTCACCAGTACAATTGACAAATCCATCGCAATACGCGCTAATACTTATGAGTCTGTGAAGAAGTAGATTAGTAACGCTATATCGCTGATAGGAAAGAAGTTCGGGCGTATGGTTTGCTCGCCCGGGCTGACAACTTTTGTATTATACCATAAACCAAGAGAGAAAATAAGAAGGGAGGTATTAAGCCTATGGTCTGAAACTCGTGGTTTTTCACGTAAATGGATTTATGCGTTATGTTTTTGTAACACGTATTGTTAACAATTAGGTTCTTTTGCAAGACGGAGGAAAAGAAATGAAAAAATTAATAACAATTTGTATAGTTTTGGTTTTCGCCTCAGCTCCAACGGCGGCGGCTGTAACAATTGACTTTGGTCTTGCCTTCGGTGCTCCAGCCACGAGCGTCAAGCTGACCAACCAACTTCAGAGCTACGGAGTACTTTTCTCATCAGCAAATCCAGATGGAGTAATTTGGCATGGGACCGACCCTATTACCTCGGCATACACCTACTGTATCAACGCGGGTTGGGATGGAGGGCTGGTTCGTACGGTTCCAATCCGAGTTGATTTCGATCCTTTTGTAATTGAGGCATCAATTCGTGGATACGATGGCGGCGGGGATTATGACATATTGGTTTTAAAGGCTTACGATTCGTCTGGCTCTTTGGTTGATGAAGATGTGGTTAACGATGATGATTTCAGGATACCTGGTAACACAGCATCAGTGGAGGCACCCGAAATCGCATACATCACTTTCCACGTTGAAGGAACATCCAGTGGTCTCTTCTTTGATGACCTGAGCTATGTTCAGTCCGGGACTAATAATCTCTCCGGATGGGTATATATGCCACCAAATGCACCTGATTATGGTTATTCATTAGAAGAAGGTGACTCAGTTTACTTCTACTCATTTGATTTTGTACAGAGTTTCAATCTCGCTACAGGTGGGTGGTCCTCGCATATGCCCACGGGTTGGGTTTATTTTGATTGGCCTTTCTATGTCGAGTTAGTTCCAGGTACCCCAGGTATCTCGTGGTTTGCCCTGCCACCTGCAAGCGGAATATTGGTATATCATTTCA
>CAZWME010000338.1:0-4215 GCA_964634515.1 uncultured Pirellulales bacterium
ACACCCTCACCCTTTAGGTTGGGGGATTATCCTTGACAGCAAGGTTTATAATTTGGTATAGATAATATTATTGAGGCTTGTGCCTGCACAGTCGCACATCTACGGATTTCAGGCCATATAGCAGGTGTAATCCTTATAATGTTCCAAATAGAGGAGGAATTATTATGCACGTTACGGAGTTGGAATTAAAACTTTGTGCTTCGCGACAAATATGTTTTTTGCATTTCAATGAGCAGCTCTTATATTGAAAATAATATATAGTATGTATTTTGGTGCGTAGCCGCAATGCGGTTATTTTTAATTCTTTTTGAAGGAGAATTATTATGTATAAAAAATTGATTTGTTTAATTTCTTTTGTTTTTATGCTGAGTTTAGCAGGCAATGCCTCGGCTGATCTGGTGGCGCACTGGAAACTTGATGAGGGCTCTGGCAATACCGTATATGACTCAAGCTCCTATGGGAACGACGGCACCTTTGAAGGCGATCCGCAGTGGGTGGCAGGATATTATGGTGCTGCCCTGGAATTTGATGGTACTGATGATAATATTGATTGCGGGAATGACCATAGCCTAAACATCACGGATGAAATCACACTGTCAGCATGGATTAATATGGCACAGCGTCCTGACGTGGATAGTTGGTACACCATTCAGTGGAAGGAAGACGCATATTCTATGTACTTGTATGGCGCAGACATTACGGTAACAACTTTAGCTGCGGATTTCTGGCTTGACACCGGAAGGGCCGATATCTGGAATGGACCGGACATAGACATTCCTCCAAATGATTGGACACATATAGCAGTAACATTCAATGGTACAGATTTCGAATTTTATGTCAATGGTGAACATGATTATACACAAAATGAACCAGCTACAATAGAGATTAGTGCAATTAACTTTTTGTTTACTGAAAATGGTTCAAATTTTGAAGGCCTTATCGACGATGTCCGGCTCTATAACCGCGCACTGACGCAGGCCGAGATTCTGGTTGCGATGGAAGGTGGTGAAGAATATCCCTATGCTTTGGGCCCAGAGCCGACTGACGGTGCCCTCATTGAAGATACATGGGCGAACCTTAGCTGGCGGGCAGGAGATTCTGCCGTCTCACACGACGTATATGTGGGTGAGAATTTTGACGATGTGGACGCCGGTGCTGAAAGTACATTCCAGGGCAACCAAACTGACACGTTTTATGTTATAGGCTTCCCTGGCTTTGCCTATCCGGATGGCCTTACGCCGGGTGTAACTTACTACTGGCGGATTGATGAGGTCAACGGTGCCGAACCCAACAGCCCCTGGAAAGGCCCAATCTGGAGTTTCAGTATTCCCCCAAAAACTGCATACCTCCCCGACCCGGCTAATGAAGCCGAGGGTGTTAGCGTCGATGTACAGCTTAGCTGGACACCAGGTTACGGTTCTAAACTGCACACCGTGTACTTCGGTGAAACTTTTGAAGAAGTGGACAACGCAACAGGTGGATCGACGCAGGGAAGTACAGAATTTACTCCCGGTAAACTTAAAATGGCTAAGACTTACTACTGGCGCGTCGATGAGTTCGATGTTGTCGAAACACATAAAGGTAACGTCTGGAGCTTTACTACCGAGGGCGCTGTGGGTAGTCCGAATCCGGCTAAAGGTGCTGTGGACGTAACGCAGATACCAACTCTTACTTGGACACCAGGATTTGGTGCTTCACATGAAGTATACTTCGGCACCAATGCAAGTTTACTTGAGAATAAAGACAGCGGAAACCTCGGCTCAGAGAGCTATGAACCCGGACAGCTTGAATGGGATACCACTTACTACTGGCGGATTGATGAGGCCAATAACGCCAACGCAGACAGCCCGTGGACAGGCCCCCTCTGGAGCTTTACTACGGCCAACTTCCTTATCATAAACGATATGGAGAGCTACAACGACCTCGATCCCGCCGATCCAGAGAGCAACAGGATATTTAATGCCTGGATAGACGGATTAACCGATTCGGCAAAAGGCGGCTCTGTCGTTGGTTATGATAATGCTCCTTTTGCCGAGCAGACAATCGTCCACAGCGGCAATCAGTCGATGCCTATGTCTTACGATAACAGCGCCACTGGTAAGTCCGAAGCAACTTTAACACTGACTTCCAATCTTGACTGGACAGTCAATGGTGTTGACACTTTGACAATTTGGTTCAGAGGTGAAGCGGGCAACGCTGCCGAGCAAATGTATGTTACTCTCAACGGTAGCGCAAGAATCGATCATGATAATCCCGGTGCGGCAACGTCAACAAGCTGGAAGGAATGGAATATCGACTTGCAGGCTTTTGCAGATCAGGGCTTAAACCTGGCTAATGTAACTTCGATTACTCTTGGCCTTAGATCGGTTACCGGCGGTACAGGTATGTTATACTTCGATGACATTCGACTGTATCCTCCGGCACAGTAAGCAGGGATTGACTGTAAAAAAATTACAGATACTGCATCTGTTTTGGTGTGTAACCAAAGCATGGTTTTCTTAGTTTTTTTTAAGGAGAAGGAGAATTATTATGTGTAGGAAATTAATGTTAATATGTACGGTACTGATTGCGGTATTTGGATTTTTCCAGACCTGTTCTTTTGCTGCCAATGAAGAGCCGCCCAAGAACCAACTTGTCTTTTCCAAGAAGTTCGAAAATATAACGGATAACTCCTGGTCGAATCTCGAATTCCCCGATGATGAACAGCCGCCCGGATTGTACTACATCGAATTGACCGAATTGGAGGGAGAAGTAGGCTGCTGGGGTTCAAAAAAGAACCCTTATGAAGATGGCCCCAACGGCGAGCTACTGATAGCCTGGACAGATGGAGAACCGATGGAAGGCAACACAGACTCCGATTTCAGGCTGCAGTATCGTCCGACCATGAACGCGTGGGTGGAACTCATAGTCATAGCTCAACAAGGGGCTATTGGCGACGACTGGAATCCGTTCGCTTTACAGGACGCCGAAGAATCCATAGGTCAGACCTTCATTGCGCCGGAAAAGTTTACCGGCGTTGGGCTTCACACACCAACATGGGTCACAAATAACAGTGGGTGCACCATATCGCTCTACTCGGCTGAGGGTGCCACGCCAAAAGCGTATGGGCCCACGCCGAAAAATGGCGCTCTTATCGCCGATACGTGGGTAAGTCTTTCCTGGCGTGCGGTAAATTTTGCAGATTCGCATGATGTATATTTGGGTGATAATTTTGACGACGTGAGTAACGGTACCGAGAGCGCCTTCCAGGGCAATCAGACAGACACATTTATTGTTGCCGGTTTTCCGGGATTTCCTTTTCCCGATGGCCTCGTCCCAGGCACGACCTACTACTGGCGAATTGATGAAGTCAACGACGTCGAACCTAACAGTCCATGGATAGGCGATGTCTGGAGCTTTAGTATTCCTCCCAAAACAGCATACTTTCCCGACCCGGCTGATGGTGCCGAGTCTGTAAGTGTTGACGGAACCCTTAGCTTCACACCGGGCTTTGGTGCGAAATTGCACACTGTTTACTTCGGTGAAACTTTTGATGAAGTGGACAATGCCGCCGGTGGATTCCCACAGGGTATGACAACCTATACTCCCGGCACACTTAAAATGGCCAGAACTTATTATTGGCGAGTAGATGAGTTTGATAGTGTCGAAACTTACAAAGGTGATGTCTGGAGCTTTACTACCGTGGGCGCGGTCAGCAACCCAAGCCCGGCCAAAGGCGCCGTGGATGTGTCGCAGACACCGGCTCTGACGTGGACACCGGGCCTTGGTGCATCGAACGAAGTTTACTTCGGCGCAGATGCAGCCTCTCTGGAGCTTAAAGGCAGCGGCAACCTTGGTTCCGAGAGCTATGAGCCTGGACAGCTCGAATGGGACACTACCTACTACTGGCGGATTGATGAGGCAAACAGCGCCAACGCCGACAGTCCATGGACTGGTCCGCTCTGGAGCTTTACTACGGCCAACTTCCTTATCATTGACGATATGGAAAGCTACAACGACCTTGATGAAAGTGATCCGGCTTCTAACAGGATATATCTTGCCTGGCTGGATGGATTTGATAACCCGGCTACAAACGGTTCTGTAGTTGGCTATGCTAATCCTCCATTTGCCGAACAACGCATTGTTCACAGTGGTAATCAGTCGATGCCTATGGCCTATGACAATGCTGTTGGAAAATCCGAGGCGACTTTAACATTGACTTCCAATCGTGACTGG
>CAZWME010000338.1:4225-5979 GCA_964634515.1 uncultured Pirellulales bacterium
TGGACAGTAAATGGTGTTAACACACTGACAATATGGTTTAGAGGAAGTGCATCTAACGCTGCCGAGCAGATGTATGTCGCTCTCAACGGCAGCGTAGTAGTCAATCACGACAATCCTGAGGCGGCGCAGAAAGGTTACTGGACTCAATGGAATATCGATCTCCAGGCCTTTGCCGACCAGGGTGTGAACCTTGCCAATGTAACTTCGATTACTCTTGGCCTTAGCTCCGTTACCAGTGGTTCAGGTATGATGTACTTCGATGATATTCGTTTATATGCTCACTAATCTGCAGTAGTTGATTATGTCGATTAGATAATATATTCGTGCTAATTTGGGGCCTATCCTGATTAATTCTGTATGGGCCCCTTGATTTTTCAATAATACCATCAAAGGAGTGATATCATTGATACATTTATTCCTCATCGTATACTTAATCCGATTCGACACAAAAAATTTCAAAAAATATCTGTATATCCGCGAAAAATTGACATTATTTCGGACTTGATATAGGCAAAATTGGTATTTGTAGTGTCATTTTGGTGACAAGATGGCACTTGAAAATCGCGGGGTTTTCTATCTCCTGAAAGAGGTGATTTTTCGAAGTTTTCTGACTTTTTGCGGTGTATGAAAATGGGGCTATTTTTTCCATGTTATGCGCAGTTTTACCAAAAATATTGCCAATTCAAAATCAAGGGATTTTCCTTGACGGGAAGGTGGCTGTTCTGGTATAAATTATATTAATGAAGCTTTGTGCCTGCATAAGCGGGGCATGTAGCGATTTTATTTTTTGACCTGTGGAAACTTTGGAGCTTCTTGCTAGAGGAGGAATTATTATGCACGGCACAGAGTGTGAATGAAGGCTTTGTATCTCACAGTGCGGATATTTTACATCTCAATTAACATCCTATTTTTTGAAGGAGGATTATTATGTGTAGAAGATTGGTTTGTTTGGCTTTTCTCTTAACTCTATCAGGGATTATGGGAAGCTCGGCATTTGCCGATTGTAATTGGGAAGGGACCAGCAGTGATTGGTTCAATGCCAGCAACTGGGTGCCAGATTACCCGGAAGAGTCGCCAGGTTTGCCAATCCTTATCCGTCAGGCCGGTAACTTCGATCCAGTTGTTCACGGAACTACCACCGGGGGCCAGCGTGTGGATATCTCCAACAATGGCCATTTGACCATTAACAGCGGCGGTAACGTCCAATCCAATAATTGGTACTTTCAGGGCCGAGATACAAGTGGCACGGCGGGTGATTCTCTGCTGACCATTAATGAGGGCGGCAAGTTGACCGCCGGCGTGGACAATACTGACGCAGAGGCCAGGGTCGGCTACCATCAGCCGGGCATGCATGTCATCCAGATGAACGGCGGCGAATTCAGCGTTCCCAGCACGCTAACTCTCAGCGTTGATCCCGGCTCCAAGGGACACATCCAGTTGGACGGTGGTATGATGAGCGTTGGCGGCTTGATCATTGGCGCAGAAGGCACGATTGATTTTAACGGCGGCACGCTGGTAATAGACGACAATGTCACGACAGAGATCGCCAGTTATGTTAGTGAGGGCAAGATTACTGCCAACAATGGCTCGGTAGCGGATGTACGAGTTGAATATGACGTCCCCTATCCAGGAAAGACTACAGTATCGGCCCCCTGGACAGTCCGCACCACGGCCTTCAATCCTGATCCGAGTGATGGTCAGATCTACGAAAATACATGGGCAAACCTTAGTTGGTCACCCGGAGATCTGGCGGT
>CAZWME010000339.1:0-5979 GCA_964634515.1 uncultured Pirellulales bacterium
AGTATCCCAAGTACAGGTACATGGCCAAGAATAGAGCAACGAGTGATATGTTCTTTACTCTGAGTGCGCGAACTGAAAACCTGGAAGAATTTAAGCAGATGACCGTCGGTATCATACCGTTCGACAATCATCAGCGGTTGTTCAATATCCTTGAGGCAGTAGAGCCGATATACGATGAGCTGGTCTGGAATCCTTATTACGACAAAGCACAAGCGAGACTAAAAGCCTTGAAGGAATATGCAGAGAAGGTGAACTTAAGTGAGATGCTGGGGCCCATTGCGCATTTTCTGAACAGTCACTGGTCCACCGATATCCCCCTGATCGTAACGTTTTCGATTGTTCCGGGAGAAAAAATCAGAATCGTACCACCTCCGGTCGGTAACGTGATACGGGCAGGCTTGCTGACCGAGTCAGAGGATTACTCGTGGTATGTCGGCTTGATCGTGCACGAGTTTGCTCACAAGGCGTTTGCCGAGCAGCCGTTGAAGATGCACCAGCAAATCGACCAGTGGTTGACCGGTTCAAAATCCCCTCATCGTGGTACGGTGAACCTGATGTTTAACGAGGTGCTGGGCGGAGCTATTGGGCATAAGGTGCGAGAGGATCTGTTGGGGAAGGCTCTTGCGTTCACGTACAATCAGGCAGCGGTAAAGGCCATGGACGAGGCCGCATATCCACTGGTTGTCTCGTACCTTAATGAAGGCAAGTCGATTGACCAAGCTTTTGTAAATGAGTGCATGGCTTTATACGAGAAGACATTCCCGAATGCTCTTTACGAGTATCATAGTTTGTTCCAGGTGTATTACCTGCTGACAGACATGGAGGGCGGCCAGGAGCGTACTTTGCCCCGCATGATGCGGAAGAATATTGTCGGTCCGATGATGTATGAGGTCGGCAGCGGTATTACCGATGAGAACATCAATGCGCTGATGGCATACGAGTTTACGAAGGTAATCGTGATTACCAAAAATCACGAGAAGACCATTAAACATCTCAAGGGCAAGATCAGTGCACTTGACAGGTTCGATAGTCTTGATAGTGGGGCGAACTGGGTGCTGTCATGTCATGATGCAGACCGCAATCCCTATGTGATAGTCAACATACAGTCGCCGGAGACGTTTGAGGAAGTGACAAAAAAACTGAAGGCAATGAAGGTGATCGACCCGGCGAAACCGATAGTCATGATGGGACAGTAAGACATTACCGGATAGCCGGCCCAATTGGCCAGTCCCACCAGCCTATCAGGGCGTAACGAACCGCAAACAGATGCCCATAATACGTTCTCGTTGTGTGAGTTAGCGCCTACAACGAGACTGCAACCATAATGCCCTTAATCTACCATTTCGAAAACATTTCTATTGGATATTGCAATAAAGAGGCCAATATATATAATATGTCAACTAAGCCTTTTTACTTGTACGGCAATACACAGGATGAGAAATGATAATCGAACGACAAAATAAAGATGGTTCTGTTGACAATAGCCAGGCGGGCGAGGCGGTCGGGGAGTTCTTTGGGCAAAACGACTACGCCGGCAAACGGATTCTGGTGATAATTCCCGACAATACCCGTTCGGGGCCTATAGGCGATATATTTAAGCTAATTTACGATTGCCTGGAGCAAAAGGCAAAGGCAGTAGATTGCCTGGTCGCACTCGGAACACATCAGCCCCTGAGCGAAGAACAAATCTGCATGAGACTTAGCATGACGGCGGAGCAGCGCAGCAGTAAATATGCCTCGGTGAAGTTTTTCAACCACGAATGGGAAAAAGCCGAGACTTTCACTTCCATCGGCCGGATTTCCGCCGACGAAATCGAGCAAATAAGCGGCGGATTGTTTTCCGAAGAAGTTGATATAGCCATTAATAAAAAGATTTTAGAATACGATGAATTTTTTATCTTAGGCCCCGTATTTCCTCATGAGGTTGTCGGCTTTTCCGGCGGACATAAGTATATCTTCCCCGGAATCGCGGGCGATGATATTATTCATTTTTTCCACTGGCTGGGCGGCGTGATAACAAATCCAGTTATCAACGGCAACAAATGGACACCGACCCGGCAGGTTGTAGAAAAAGCGGCTTCGTTTTTAACAATGCCGCACAAGCTGTTCGCTATCGTGGCGCTCGAAGAGGAGCTTAAAGGCATTTTTATCGGTGAGACGGCCGAGGCCTGGGAAAAGGCCGCGGACCTTTCCGAGCAGGTGCATATCACATACAAAGACAAATCATATAACACGGTTCTCGGGCTCGCTCCGGAAATGTATGACGATATCTGGACGGCGGGCAAGGTAATGTACAAACTCGAACCGATTTTAGCCGACGGTGCGACGCTGATTATTTACGCCCCGCACATTACGGAGATATCCTACACCCACGGCAAATGGCTGGATAAAATCGGTTATCATACCCGCGACTATTTTCTCAAACGCATGGAGCAGTTCGAAGGCGTTCCCAGAGGGATTATGGCCCACTCCACCCATGTAAAGGGTATCGGCACTTTCATCGACGGCGTCGAAAAGCCGCGGGTCAACGTAGTGCTTGCCACGGGTATCGATAAACAGCGATGTAAAAAGGTAAATCTCGGTTATATGAATCCTGATGAGGTTAATATATCCGACTACGAAAATAAAGAAGACCAGGGAATTCTGGTGGTGCAGCATGCCGGCGAAGTGCTGCATCGATTATCCAGTGGATTTATTCCGACTATTCCTGAAGGATAGGTATGTTAAAAGATCATCTTTGCATGAAATTTGATTAAACAGTTGTATTAGGAATAAAAATCTCAGAAATGGATCTGATCGCAAAACTATCAGTCATACCAGCGATGAAATCCAAAACAATCAATTCGTCAGTATCTTCACCAGAATAAACTTCTTTCATGTCTTTTGTCACGAAGTCCTGGAAAACTCCATAGACTTTTGGGATAGACCCATTCTTCTTAGGGTCAGAATACTTGTCTGCCTGAAATCTATCAGTCCTCTTGATCTCCAATAATAGATCATCAAAGAGATATTTTATTGTCTTTCCGGCTTGGGCCTTGTATTCTTCTGCTTCGGAGCTACGGTAAATATGCTTTTGATTGAATTTTATTAATTCTTGGAGCAATTCACCCAGTTCAGTAGAAATTGCGATATAATCCTTGCCATCACTTTGATAAATCATATCTTCTACAAAAGTACCTATAATCTGACCATTGGTTGTACCAAGTTTTTCTTTGAATTTGTCAGGAACCAACTTTCCCTCTATTATTTTAGCTTCAATCGCATCTTCTACGTCTTTTCCTGCATAAGCAATTTTGTCGATTAGGCGAACAATACAACCTTCTAAGGTGGCAGGATAACCAGCTTCCTTTTTAGTTTTGATATTATCAAGACTTTTTTCTTTATCACCCATATTTAGTTTACATGTCTTGTAATCCTCTCCACAATGTGAGATTATACCATCCCGAACCTCCCAAGTAAGATTTAGGCCTGGCTTTTCCCTGTCTCGTTTTGCAATATAATCAACAACACGAAGACCATAAACCTCGTGAGAAAACTTAGGCATCAGAGCTTTGAGTACTTCGTGCTCATCGAATATCTCCGTAAGAAATTCCTCGCCCTGGTGACCAAACGGAGGATGTCCGATGTCATGTGCTAATCCAATAGCTTCGGCAAGGTCTTCATTCAAACCTAAACAACGTGCAACGGTCCGAGCGGCAGAAGCAACAAATCTTACATGATCCATTCTCGTACTAACATGATCATTCTGTGGAAAATAAAAAACCTGTGTTTTATGCCTTGATCTGCGAAAAGACTGGGAATAAATAATCCGATGTACATCACGCTGAAATTCGGTCCTAAACTTATCCTCTCCCTGCTGCTTTTTCCTGCCCCGAGTTTCTAAGGTTGCGAACTCACTCTGGAACATTTCTCCATTGCTTCTTCTGAATTTCGACATACTCTCTCACCAAAAAGACCAATAAGTAATTCAGTAATATCTGTTGCAGATTTCTTCGAAGCTAAATAATTACTGATCTCCTTCCCATTTTGCTTAGCTGTCTCAAAACGCGTATTATTAAAGGAAGAAGATTCTTCTTCTAAATCCGAGAACTTACCATTAAAAGCCAAAGGAATGTCTTCATATTTACTCACAGATTCGAAGTCTGAAAGTCCCAGAACCATTGGATTGCAGTTACCCTCTATCAATGATCTATCATCATTTCTAAATACGACCAGCACCTTATTGTGCGCCCAAGCGATTCCAGCTTCAACCATCGCTCCTTCATCTGGGACTCGGCCGTTCATATTGAGTAATAATCCGTGACTATTCATAACATGAAAAACATCTAAGCAAAATATCGCTTTGTTGAGCATTTGTTGGGCAATTCCAATTGAAAAATCTCGTTCTAAAAGAACCGGTAAAAGTCTGGCAAATTCCAGACCATCTCTCTGAGGAAGAAATACGGAATAACCAGAAGACTCAAGGGCAACAGCAATGTTCCACATCTCTTCACGTTCTTTTGGATTGAATAAAGGCCCTGCGCAGTATATCTTATATAAACATTTCTCCATGAAATTTCCTTTGACCGACACCACAATAAAAGATTCGAGATACAGCTTACACAAAATAATGTTAATTCTCACGATGTCAAGCCGAATCCCATAGTAAATTATCTAATCCGATAATACTACCAAATAATTCCCCTAATAGATTACTTTGTTAATTGGCCAAGATAATAGTTGCATTTTTCCATTAAATCGGCAAAATATCTTATTTGATTCCTAACAGATAGTATGTAATATTTTAGAGCTAATCCAAATATTAAGGAGATATACCAAAAATGGCAAAGGCAGACATCGGTCTTATAGGTCTGGCGGTAATGGGTGAGAACCTGATTTTGAACATGGAAAGCAAGGGCTTTACCGTGGCGTGCTTTAATCGCACCGTATCTAAAGTGGACAACTTTATTAACGGCCGTGCGAAGGGCAAGAACATCATCGGCTGTCATTCTATCGAAGAGCTTGCTGACAACTTAAAATCGCCCCGCAAGATTATGTTAATGGTAAAAGCCGGCGCGGCAGTCGATTCATTCATTGAAAAAGTGCTGGGCCATCTTGAAGACGGCGATATCATCATCGACGGTGGAAATTCACACTTTCCCGATACTATCCGGCGAACCGAGCACGTTGAGAGCAAGGGTAAACTCTACATCGGCACCGGCGTCTCAGGCGGTGAAGAAGGCGCACTGTTAGGCCCGTCAATCATGCCGGGAGGCTCAC
Source organism: uncultured Pirellulales bacterium (assembly GCA_964634515.1). Taxonomy (GTDB): domain Bacteria; phylum Planctomycetota; class Phycisphaerae; order Sedimentisphaerales; family Anaerobacaceae; genus NIOZ-UU13. Next base: position 5,260 of record CAZWME010000339.1, read on the forward strand.
CACCGGCCTGGGAACACATCAAGCCCATATTCCAGGCCGTCTGCGCACAGACCGAAGACGGCAAGCCATGCTGCGAATGGGTCGGCGAGAACGGGGCCGGACATTTCGTAAAAATGGTACACAACGGTATAGAGTACGGCGATATGCAAATGATATGCGAGACCTACCAGATGATGAAAGAAGGCCTCGGATTGACCAATCAGGAAATGCACGAGTCTTTTACCGAATGGAACGAGGGTGAATTAAACTCATATCTTATCGAAATCACTCGGGACATTCTCGGCTATAAGGACGGGGACGGCAACGAGGTTATCGACCTTATCCTGGACACAGCGGGCCAAAAAGGGACAGGCAAATGGACCGCCATTGAAGCGTTGAATCTCGGCCAGCCCCTTACACTCATCGGTGAGGCTGTCTTTGCCCGCTGTCTGTCGGCACTGAAAGAAGAGCGCGTCGCGGCGTCCAAAGTGCTCTCAGGCCCAAAGCCGAAATTCAGCGGCGATAAAAAGGCCTTCGTCAGTGACTTGCGCCAAGCCCTTTACGCATCGAAAATCGTCAGTTATGCCCAGGGCTACCAGCTTATGCGCGCCGCCGCGGCAGAACACAACTGGAACTTAAACTACGGCGGCATCGCCCTGATGTGGCGGGGCGGCTGCATAATCCGCTCGGTCTTCTTAGGTAAAATCAAGGAAGCCTTCGACAAGAATCCCGATTTGACCA
>CAZWME010000340.1:0-5967 GCA_964634515.1 uncultured Pirellulales bacterium
CGGCATGTTTGGCGTCAATGTCGGCATATTTACATGTTTTGGCTGTATTAGCATTCGCTACCATACGGTCACATATAGCTTCACCACGGAGGCTCTGGCTTAATGCCAGCTCTTTGTCACGTTCTATCTGTGCCTTCAATATCGCATGTTCCATGGTAAATTGTGCGTTAATACGGCTGATTTTCGCATCTGTATTTTGCCTCATAACATTTACCTGAGTCATTGCCTGCTGATAATCGGCCTGTGCGATTCTTAGCCCTGACTGGATAGAATTATCAATTTTTGCCAGTTGAGCTTGAAGGTACCTTTGGGCCGAATCCACCTGTGCATCAATCTGTATCGCAAGAGCTTCCTGCGAATCAGAGATACTTTGCGCTTCCGTTACGAGTTTCGAATACTGAGCATCGCCGCGTTGCTGTGCCGCCCAAAGCTTAACCTTCAATTCTTTAACATCATTTTCACCGCTGTTGGTAACCGCCTGGGCTTCTGCAAAAAGCTGATCTGCACGGGCGTTGGTAATCTGCTCCAGGGCGTTCGCCTGACTTTGAAAATCAATGACCTCGGCTTCCTTTTCCTTGCGGAAGGACTCAGCCTGTATAATTTGCTGTTGGTATTTTGACTCTACGACATCCATCTCTTTTTCGGTCTTGATTTCAATCTCGCTGAAGCGTGTGCGGGCCTGTGCTTCAAGAGCGTCCGCTATACCCAATTGTTCTGCTGCGATAGCATCTTCCTGTCTTTTTATGGCCAGAAGATTTGTTTTTGTTTCAGCGAATGATGCTTCCGCGACCAATTCATAAGCGTCCGCCTGTGCCCTTGTTCTCATAACCTCGGCAAAGCTTGTACGATATTCTGCGATGTGATTCGGCTCTATCCTTGGCGCGACTGGCTGTACCTGCGGGACATCCGGTACCGCGTGCAGTTCTTCTGTCTGCTCTGATACGAAAGTGGTGTTATTATCCATTTCGACTTTATTGTCTGCTTTTTTAGACGCTATCTCATCCAGAATTTCCTGTTTGATTCTTGCCGCTTCAGATTCGGCTTCGGCGATAATCTGAAGTTTTTGTGCTTCGGCTAAAGCTTCGGCATGGATAGCTGTCTGACGTACGGCCTCTGCACGAGCGGCGGCTTCGGCCTTGACAAATTCAGCACGGGCGACTTGCTCCGCTCTGTCTGAGCTGATTCTAAGTTTCCTGACTTCGTTAAGCTCATCATCAATTTTGGACTCTGTTTCAGCAAGCAGCGATTCGTAATTCGCTATAGAGATTTCCTGATGATGGCTAATCTCCGCACGGAGACGGTCAATTTCGGCCAGAGTCTTCTCAAGGCGGGTAGGAGCATTGGCGGATTTCTTTAATGTTTTCGCCTGCGCTTCGGCTTTTACAGATTCGGCTTCCGTCAGTTTTAACTGATACTCTTCGTTCGCAAGATTATTCTGAATGGTAGCGGCTTTGGTACGAAGCTCTTTTACGTGAGCCTCCGCGTCCTTCAGTATTGCTTCTCTGGTAGCATTGAGTCTGTCGGCCTCCGATTTCGTTTGAACAGTAACAGATCTAATCTGCTCATCGAGCTCATACACGCGAGCCTGCGTTTCCAGTTGAACCGAGCGGGCCTCCGCCTCAAGATCTTCTACAGTGGCATTGGCCCGTTCCCTTGTCGCTTTCGCGGCCTCTGTCATTTCAAGGATCTTGGCGTTGCTTTCGACTTCTATAGCGTTGTGAATTACCTTTAATTGTTCAATCCGAGCCTTTTCGCGTTCGAACTTTTCACGTGTCTCAGCGATAAGATCGTAACGTTTGCTGTCGCCTTCTTTGATTAAGGACGCTACGTTTGCATCTTTAAGTGTAATCACAGCATCGAGTTCTGCTTCTCTTGCCGTGATTTGTGCCATAGCCTTGCTGTATTCTTTGCTGTACTGTTTACGACGAGAATCTGCTTCAGCAAGGTTTTTGTTGATTTGTGCGTCTAATTCAGTTCGGCGGGCGCTAAAATCAGCCGACTGTTTACTGAATTCAGCACGGGCCTGTAAGTCAGCGGCATCGGCAGTTTCCAGGTCTGCTTCGACTTTGGAAACGCCGATTTTACCTTCACTTATATACATGACCGGCAGGTCTGAACTGTTGGCCAGGTCGGAAAATTCCGAGTGTGCATTTGTAATTTCGACACGTTCTTTTGCCGGCTTTATTATCTGGCCATATTTGCTGTTAGCACATCCTGAGATGAGCAACATTAGAATCAAATATGTGTTTACAAATTGCCGCGCAATCAGCCTTTTTTTTCTGTTTGTCATTTTCAGTCTCCTCACAAGTTATAAAATGAAATGCCCCCGTTGCCATTCAACGGGCTCCGCAATTGTCCTTTCGTCATAATGAAAGAGCAACTTTAACAGATAGAAACATTTTTTGTGATTCTTACGAGAAACAGACAGGTTGCGGCCGGATAACTTTCGTATCATACACATCAAATACACTCCTGTGACAAATACTAAATAACTTGCATTAGGAAACATCTTCAATTATTGTTTTGAAAAGATAAGCCGAACAGGTTTTAGCATGCAGATGAATATAATATTAGCTGTAATAATTTTAGTCGGCGGGCTGGCGATACTGTGGAAGTCTGCCGATCTGTTGGTGACCGGTGCTGTTTGGTTGGCAAAGCGGCTCGGTATCAGCCCACTTGTTATCGGCCTGACGGTCGTTGCTATGGGTACATCAGCGCCTGAATTATCAGCAAGTATCGCCGGTGTCCTTAGAAAGGCCGGCGAAGGGGGAAATTTAGCTATCGGCAATGTTTTCGGCTCAAACATAACTAATTTGGCCCTTGTTGGCGGTCTGGTGGCCCTTATTCGCCCTCTCATGGTCAAAAGACAAACGCTTCGACGTGAGATACCCGTAATGATTCTTATGGGTCTGCTATTGTGGCCGTTTCTGCTCGATTCGCATCTTGCGCGGCTGGAAGCCTTTGCGTTGTTAGCAGTGTTTGCGGTGTTGATTCTGATAACAATACATCTGGCGCGCAAAGAAAGCGTACAAAACAGGAATAAAAATGCGGAAATGAACATGTTAGCAGCAGAGAATGCGGGTGATTCGGAGATAATCACCCGAGCAAGCGGAGATGGAACAAAAAATGTGCTCTTTATTGCAATTGGATTAATTGGGCTGGCTCTTGGCGCCAAGATGGCAGTGGAGAGTGCCGTGTTTATCGGCACGGCAATCGGCCTGAGTGAGAGCGTTATTGCTCTGACTATCATCGCATTCGGAACGTCTCTTCCGGAGCTTGTAACCTGCGTCGCAGCGGCGGTAAAAGGCCACCATGATATTTCCGTCGGTAATCTCGTTGGGTCCAATATCTTCAATACGCTTCTTGTTGTCGGCGGAGCAGGCATAGTCCGGCCGTTTGATATAGAGCAACGATTTGCTGGAGGGGCCGATTACTGGATTATGATTGTCGTCAGCGTCGCCTTTGCCTTAACGGTCATTCTCGGCAGGCGTATAATCGGACGAATAGGCGGCATACTACTGCTCTGTGGATATGCTGGATACCTGGTGTATTTGTTCAGGTTCAGCGGATAGAAAAAGACATAAATCGGAAGCCAGGATACAGAAAATCAAAACATAACGTTAAGGACTTAAAATTACTTACCGCCACGGGAATTTTCGAGATCGAGATGGTTTGATTAGTTCATCTACACGCTCTTTTACGTTCTGGGCCTTGATTTTTTCATCTTTCCACTTGTCAATCTCTTCTCTATTTCTATTGAGCTGTTTTTGCAGCTCCTCAACCCTTTTAAGCAGGAATTCATATGCAATTATCTTTTTTGTTATGATCAGATCAAACTTGTTACCAACTACTTCTTCCAACTGAGACATAAGTTTTTTCTTGTCTTTTTCACTTTTTGTGGCCTTGATTTTCTTGAGCAGTACTGCCTGTCTTTCATCCAGCTCCAGTTCTGCCATAAGAACTTCAGCCAACTCGGGATTTCTTCTTCCTTCTTCGAAAATACGCCTATATTTCTCCCTGACAATCTCATACTTCTTAGCATAAAGGTCCGGATCTGTGTCTTTTAACTTAGTCAAATCCCGCGCTACTTTAGGTACAGTCTTTCCAAGCCATTCGAGAAACTCTGCACGCCACCTTTTTCTCCAGGACTCTATGCGTTTAGAAAACTGCTCACGGATGGTTTTTCTAAGCTCATCTCTGAACTTCTCTGGGTCTTTTTCGCGCAGGGTTGTCAGCTCTTTTGCTTTTGCAGGGTTGCTTTCTTTCAAATCATTCACAAAGTGGTCAATTTCCTCTTCTGACGTTCTGTACCTGCCTGGGCCTCGCCCTCCTCGACCCGGTCCGCCAACAGGACCTCCCCGTCCGGGTCCTCCCCCGGGTCCTCTTGGTTCACCCTCAGTCCAGATATCTTCTTCTGCATTGCTCTTCTCTTCAGAAAAACAAGGCAAAATAGTAACTGTTGCCATTGCCGCCATTACCAGAATTACAATAATTCCACGACGTAACTCCATTTCTTTACTCCTTCCAGAAATCGTTATTAATTGCTACAAGCTCCATCTCCAATTCAGATAAGCTGCTGTCGCCGTTGCCGGAGATTTTGCCCAATTGCAGGGACCGCAGTTCATCTTCAATCTGTTCGATTTCAATAGTGAAAATCGCCAGGTCCGCATCATCAGTAGCAATATCATCGCTTTCCCAGGCTTCCGTTGGTAATAATGAAACATAGGGCCCCGGACCTGGTTTACGTCTGTTATTATCTAATAAACTCAGGCTTATCGCTGATATAACCAAAATTGCCGCAGCAGCATAAACCGCCCTGTAAGCTATCTTCGTAAAGACATTTGTTCTTTTGGCCGGCAGACGCATAGCGATTTCAGCCTTAATATTAGCTATGAGCATACTATCAGGCTCAGGCGCAGGGTGCTGGCGGAGGATTTGCTCACCCTTTTGGATATCCTCAACGACGCTTTCGGCCTGCTCGGCACTCAGGAATCTCTCGAACAGTTCTTTCAAGTTTTCATCGTTTCGACTGTTCATAGTATTCTTGCTCCATTTATAACATCATTATTGCATTAACTCTCGAAGTTTTTTCAGCCCTCGATGCAGCTTTGCCAATGTCGTTCCAATCGGCTCAGACCGCATCTTCGCTATTTCCTTAAAGCTCAATTGTGAATAAAAACGTAACATAATCAATTCTCTCGTGTCGGCGTCCATCCTTTTAAGCTGTATTTGTAATATGTCAATTTGCTCATTGCCCGATTTTTTGGGCTTTACAATTTCTGATTCAATTTGTTCTTTGTGAACATCGAGCAACTTTTTCTGTCTCTGCTTGCTCCTTAAATAATCGTGGAAAATATTAGATGCTACTCTAAACAGCCAGCCTTCAAAAGAGCCACCTTTATAAGAAGAAATTTTTTCAACCAACTTGACAAATAGCTCGCTTAACAACTCGTCGCTAAGGTCCTTGTTACCAGTTAAACGGTAAAAATAACCGTAGCATCGGCTTGCATACATGTCGACTACCTGCGAAAAACACTTAGAATCACCGTGCTTGCAGCCGATTATTAACTGGGCTAAATCATCGCTGTTTGCCATATTTAAGCATTTTTTACATAAATAAAGACGGTCTGGAGAACAAATTTATTGCAATATTCCACAAAAATCGATGTTTGGATACCTATTTCTGGTTTTATAATGTGCACATTTAATCCATTTCAATGAAAAAAACACCTGTACCGGTGATGCTGATAATAAGGACAAATGCATCAATTTTCCGATTTCTGTGGGACTTAGACGTCCTCTTCCTCCTCCGTCTCATCATCATCATCGAGTTTCCAGCTATCAGACTCGTCAAGCTCGTTTATTTCCCGCTGCATAAATTGGATGATTTTGTCCTGAAGCGGAGCCATTTTTCCGTACCACTTCATCATTCCCTGATAGCTGGCCAATAGCATATCCAGACGAATA
>CAZWME010000341.1:0-5938 GCA_964634515.1 uncultured Pirellulales bacterium
AGTTTGCAATTCCTTTCTCTCCAATGTTAACTTTTACCGACAGTAGCTTGACGGATGGCATCGCCAAACATAACCATGTCATTTGTTCCAACAATATCGTAAGCAATAAAGGAACAAGAAAACTTTATCAATAATTCGCTAATCTTTCAATAGCCAACACATAATAGCTTTCAATTCAATGCTTTATTAGATCGGCCCACTCTCCGATCAGAAGCTCACTGAGCCGCACACAAATACTACAAAACAACCCGTTTAGAGAAAATCCCCTTAGAGCGTATGGCAATCCAACCAAAGGGGCAAGCGGCACTCCAAGCAAGGGGGTAAAGAAATTGGGTTTGTTTGTTAAAATAGAAGACAGGAAACAGGATACAGAAGACAGAAGACAGAAGACAGAAGACAGAAGCTTAAGATGGACGATTGACGATTCATAATAGACTCAAGACGAAGGAATAACGATTCCCTCTATAATTAAACGAGTGTTCAGATATGAACCGAAAAAAGTCTCGATTTTCGATGCTGGATTCTTGTAACTCGATGTGGAGAAATGAGATAAAAAAATATTTAAAATTTTTATTTTTATTTTTAAGAGTGAGCGTTTTTGACTGAAAAATTACGATTTTTTGACTTTAAAAGATTGAGCCAGTCTTCAAAGCGTCTAATACTATTGTCGCTTCATTCCTTAACGCACATAAATTAGTGGTTTTATTTGCTTATGATAAGATTTTAAGATAAAATGAAAGGTTTAAGTTGGTTTGAGCCCAAGGAGGAGTTTTTGTTCATCAATGTAGGCAAATTTACAATGGGTGATCAGAGAGAATTCTATCTGCAGGCAATGTCCATTTTATAAAGTGATAAATTCTTAAAGATCATGAAACTTGAAGGGAGCAATCATGAACAGATTGTGCATCATACGCATTGTTTTTTTTGTTTTAATATCCGTGTTCAGCTTATATCCAGCGGTGCAAGCCGATTTCAGATTACCACAAAATATTATTATGCAGTCCGAAGTCGACTACCCCACCTGTGCTTACGCGGCGGACCTGGACGGCGATGGCGACCTGGATGTCCTTTCGTCTTCTGCTAACGACGACAAGATAGCCTGGTACGAGAACGACGGCTCCGGCCAGTTCGGTCCACAGCAGGTAATCACCAGTTCGGCGAATTGGGCAAACTCCATTTACGCAGCGGATCTGGATGGCGATGGTGACCTAGATGTCCTTTCAGCTTCTTACTCCATGATAGCCTGGTATGAGAACGACGGTTACGGTCAGTTCGACTCAGCGCAGGGTATCGCCAGTTTCCCGGATTTGTCGAATATAAAATCCATTTACGCAGCGGACCTGGATGGCGACAGTGACCTGGACGTTCTCTCAGCTTCTTCTGAGGATAAAAAGATAGCATGGTATGAAAATGACGGCTCCGGCCGGTTCGGATCCCAGCAGGTAATCACTAATGAGGCCGACGGGGCCAACTCCGTTTACGCGTCGGACCTGGATAGTGACGGCGATCTGGACGTGCTCTCTTCATCTTCTCTTTTTTCTCTCGATGGCAAGATAGCCTGGTATGAAAACGATGGTTCCGGTCAGTTTGGTTCTCAGCAGTTGATCATGGTGGAGGGCGATGGGGCCAACTCCGTTTATGCATCGGATCTGGATGGCGACGGTGACCTTGACCTCCTATCGTCTTCTTCGAGTTTTCTGGAAGTTAACTATGTTGGTATGATAGCCTGGTACGAGAACGACGGTTCCGGCCAGTTCGGCCCTCAGCAGGTAATCAATACTTTTGAAGATTCTGTCAACTACGTTTACGCTGCGGACCTGGACGGCGACGGTGACCTGGACATCCTCTCGGCCTCTTCCGGTGATGACAAGATTGCCTGGTATGAGAACGACGGTTCCGGCCGGTTCGGCTCGTCACAGGTGATTACAAAAAATTCGGTTTCCGGGGCAAACTCAGTTTTCGCGGCAGACCTGGACAGCGATGGCGATCTGGACGTCCTCTCGTCTTCTTATTATGATGATAAATTAGCCTGGTATGAGAACGAAGGGACCGGCCAGTTCGGTCCTCCACAGGTGTTCTCAAATTCAGTCGCTGCAAACTCCGTATGCTCGGCGGACTTAGACGACGACGGTGACCTGGATGTTCTCCTGTCTTCTTATGGGTCGGGCATAGCCTGGTATGAGAACGACGGAACCGGCCAGTTTGGTGGCCAGATGAAGATTGAAACTGGGACCGACAGGCCAAGATTCGTATGCGCAGCGGATCTGGACGGCGACGGCGATCTGGACGTCCTTTCGGCGTCATCTCATCAAATAATGGTGGACGGATTCATTATTTCGGTTCCAGGTATCATAGCCTGGCATAGGAACAGCGGTCCCGGCCAGTTCGGTTCCAAGCAGGTCATCAGCACTGAGGTTGATGGGGCATGCTCCTCTTACGCGGCAGATCTGGATGGAGATGGTGACATAGACGTTATCTCGGCTTCTTCCACTAATATAGAGAATGGCATGATAGCGTGGTACGCGAACGATGGTTCCGGCCGGTTTGGTTCTCAGCAGGTGATCTGTGGTGAGGCCAATGGGGCAAAAGCCGTATATGCGGCAGATTTGGACGGCGACGGCGACCTTGATGTCCTCTCGGCGTCTTCGGGTGACGACAAAATAGCCTGGTATGAGAATGAAGGGGCCGGCCGGTTCGTATCACGACGGGTGATCTACGCTAAGGCCAATGGGGCAACATCCGTTTATGCAGCGGACCTGGACGGCGACGGCGACCTGGACGTCCTCTCGGCCGGAGACATCAAGATAGCCTGGTATGAGAACGAGTGATCGGCTGAATATAAGCAGGGAATTCTCAGGCATATAATAATTTTTAACAACCGGCAGTTTAACGGTATGCAGTGCACCGTCAACCAGGCCGTGTTTGCTCATTGGCCGCCACTCGTCCATCGGAGTAATATTTGGCAGGTTCTTTCTCTAACTCACTGTCATCCGTCAAATGATATTTAATCAGAGCCCCATCGGATTGAGTTTGGCTATTGTAGGACAATAAAACACCTCGCAGAGTCGGCCTATAGAAAATTCTGAGATGGTCTAATATGGGAGTTTTCCTGCTTTGTTCGGTGTTTTGCGAAAATTTCTCATTTTTGGGGATATTTTTTTGACATCTATATCTTAGTTGGATAAACTATTTTCGCGACAGGACAGTGACTATAAGTCACCACAAAAATTGACACACCCCTTGCAATACGTGCTAATGCTTATGAGTCTATGGAGGAGAAGAGTGATGAGATTCGATTCAAAACATGATATGTATAAAAATGTAATGATTATTGCTATGAAAACAATAAACAACAGAACGCCCAAAGCCTCACGACCGGGCAGATTCGCCCTTCTACGGGCCATTTGGACGGTCATACTCGCAGTCATGCTCTTCGCGCTGCCGGCCGAGTCGGCATTAATAACCATTGATCCCGGAGCGTTCCCAGATTACAGCGATCTGACAAACTCGCACCCTTGTGTGACCTTAATCGCGGAAATACCAGACACGCCACCGGGTGATTTCGTAACTAACATCTCTCCACCTGGTGAACCGTCTGTGTTTCTAATTAGATACTACGGTGGAGGAGGGAGTAGCAAGTGGACAGACATCGATTTCGTTAAAAATCTTTCGGTGCGGATTTTGCCAGGAACACCGCCTCCGTTTCGATCGATATGCGGGATGGATATGAAAATCCTCCACCCCATGTAGAGCCATCAACGGGAGTGCTTGAGGCGTACGACGCCGGAGGCGTATTGCTTGAAACGGTAACTGCTCCCCTCTTATCCTTCTCAACGTTTCAAACACTGTCAATCACACGCGCCACTGCCGACATAGCGTTCATCCGGGCATACGGCACAGGTTTGGAGTTCGAAGCATCCGCAGAGATATCGCTGTTGACCTTCGATTTGACTACTCTCTCCGGATGGATATTTATGCCACCTGATGTACCTGACATTGGTTATTCATTAGACGAGGGTGACTTACTTTACTTCCTCGCATCCGGGACTGTATGGAATCTTAATCTCGCTACAGGTCAGTGGAACACAGTAGGACCCGAAGGTTTGGTTTATGCAAATTGGCCTTTCATTTACGAGTTAGATCCAGGGCACTTGTGGTTTGCCCTGCCACCTGAAAGCGGATTATGGGTATATCATTTCAGCAATGGACAATGGGTAATCCTGCCTCAAATAATACCTTGGTAAAGGAGAAGACAACTAAAGCGGTGTTTAATATCCAAAGCTTGATTTATAGCTATAGTTTGAGGTGCAGAATAAATGCCTTGATTGATTTCTTGATATGTTCCTGAAGTTCCGGCCACTTCTCCACAACCAGCATCAAATCAGGGACATTTTTAAGGGTATAAAAAAGTCAGAAACAAGATTTTGATTTTCGGATTTAGTGTTCGGCTTGTCTATTTCTGTAACTATTTTTTTTTCAAAGGTTTTTTAACAGGCGATACATGATTGCGGCCTTCGGCCATTTCAAATGATTATTTTTTATCGATTATTTTGGACTGCAGTCTACGCGGCAATGATGAGTTAAATAGCATTTCTACCCTCCGGCAGACAAGCAAGCAGACACACACCGAGGGTAAACTTTCAATCAAGTTATCCAACATCGTGGGTAAAGTCAGAAGAATGATGGGGCAAAGCACCATCCTACAAGGATATAATCAAGAGCGTCTAATAGACAGATAAGTCTTAGATGTGTAAGCTCTATAGAAAGTTACAGAAATTCGCTGATTCTGTAAACCGTCAACTCCGACATTCATTACGGTTACAGCATTGTTTGTTTTTAACCGATGCGCCCCGGTGTAATCTGAGACAGGCCGGTCATATTCACCTTCAGGTTCGAAGTCATGCCTTCGATTGTTACAGACAATTGCATTACTTTTGTTTATCCGGCGATTTGTGGCATACTTTAAAGTCGCCCGAGCATAATCATTTTTCTTATTTGAATTCGATACTGAACTGAGAAATTTCTTAAAAAAGCGCATCCATGCTCCTTTCTCCCGGCCGAGATTTTACTCATTAAAACACTTCGGCATCCTGCTGAAGGTTTCTATTGTTCTACAGTTTCTTAGCCGGCCGGGACAAACTCCATACCGAAATTCCATTCAAGCATATCATATCATTAATTTCGAGAAGAACATCACAAATAGTCCTATCATAACTATTTTTTTGTAAAAACGACCCATGCACACTTACAAATGCGTATTAAGCAAACAGAATAAATCTTGCGGTCATCACAATTATATCAGCTTTGCTGTTAAAAAATCGGCTTTTTCGACTGGTCGATACAGGAATCCGGCCTGCAACTTAGAACCTGTCGCTCACTATTGCTCGCTCTCCACCAGGGCCACTCCGGCGTTGAGAACTTCGTTCTCTCATGTCAGACCGACGACACGGTAAAATACTTTTCCCACACCTTTTTAAGGTTCGACTCCTACCTGTTACGTTCATTAACTACAAAAAGCTACCCTCGAAAAAAGAGTAGCTTCATTGTTTTTAGTGGGCGATACAGGACTCGAACCTGTGACCCGCTGATTAAGAGTCAGCTGAGCCAATTCATTAAACCCCTATTATAACAACAGTTAGTGAAAGGTCAATAAAAAGTTGGGTGCGCCATTGGGTGTCGGAAAACAGTATGACATAAACTAAAAAAACTAAAACAGACAGAATCGCGGGTTTGCTATTTGGTCGGCCGGCCGGATAGTGACGCAAGAACAAAGACGGCAAGTTGGTGCCAACTCACTGACTTGCCGTTTTTTGTTGCCCGCAAAGGACAATTTTTAAGGAGCTTATTATGGCTGATACTACTCGAAGGATCGTACTGGATTTACTGGCCCGCAACCGGGCCAAGGGCGAGATGGCCTCATTCGGTCGCGGGCTGGACA